>CAZFRK010000250.1:0-1215 GCA_964521375.1 uncultured Rhodobacterales bacterium | reverse complement strand
GTCCGAATTCCTCTCGCCCCGCCTGCGTCGCGGCGACATGACGCTCGGCGAGAAGCTGTGGCACGTGAGCTGGTCCCTGGTCCTGCTCATCATCGTCGTGGCCAGCGTCGGCTTCCTGATGCTCTATTCCGCCGCCAACCAGAACATCGATCCCTGGGCGTCACGCCAGATGACGCGCTTCGGCATGGGCTTCGTGCTGATGATGGTGGTCGCCCTGATCGATATCCGGCTGCTCATGCGCTACGCCTACGCGGGCTATGCCATCGCCTTCGTGCTGCTGGTCGCCGTCGAGGTCAAGGGCACCATCGGCATGGGGGCGCAACGGTGGATCGACCTCGGATTCCTGCAATTGCAGCCGTCCGAGGTCATGAAGATCATGATGGTGCTGTCGCTGGCCCGCTATTTCCACGGCGCCAGCCCGCAAGACGTGCGGCGGCTGGCCTTCCTGGTACCGCCCGCCCTGCTGGCCCTGGCTCCGGCGGTGCTGGTGCTCAAGCAGCCCGACCTGGGCACGGCGCTGATGCTGCTCATGGGCGGCGCGGTGATTTTTTTCGTCGCCGGGGTGCGCATGTGGATCTTCGGCGTCATCGGGGCGCTGGGCATGGCCGCCATCCCCATCGGTTGGCAATTCCTGCGCGAATACCAGAAGAACCGCGTCCTGACCTTCCTCAACCCCGAGCGCGACCCCCTGGGGGCGGGTTACCACATCACCCAGTCGAAGATCGCGCTGGGGTCGGGCGGTCTGTTCGGCAAGGGCTTCGGCCAAGGCACGCAGAGCCACCTGAACTTCCTGCCCGAACGCCAGACCGACTTCATCTTCACCATGCTGGGCGAGGAACTGGGCATGGTCGGCGGCCTGGTGCTGATCGCCCTCTACGTGCTGCTGATCATTTACGGGCTGGTGATCGCCGTGCGCTGCCGCCACCACTTCGGGCGGCTGACGGCGGTCGGCGTGACGACCACCTTTTTCCTCTACGTCTTCATCAACATCGCCATGGTGATGGGGCTGATCCCCGTCGTCGGCGTGCCCTTGCCGCTGATCTCCTACGGCGGCACGGCCATGCTGACCCTGCTGATCGGCTTCGGCATCTTGCTTAGCGTCCATGTGCATAGGGACGTTCAGATGGGCCGCAGGGGCGGCTACGACGAGCCCTGACGCCTCTCCATCCCTCTCAGGGTGGGAGAGCGCGCGAACGCGGCGCCGAGGAGCCTGGG
>CAZFRK010000249.1:1899-5277 GCA_964521375.1 uncultured Rhodobacterales bacterium | reverse complement strand
CGGCCCTGGATGGCGTAGCCGCCCGCCTTGCCGTGCCATTCGCCGCTCTCCAGGTAGTCCTCGACCTGGGTGTGCGACAGGCGGGCGAAGGTCACCTGCGTCTCGACGACGCGGACGGCGCGCCGCCCGTCGGGGCCGATCAGGCACAGGCCGCCGAAGACGCGATGCCGCCCGCCCGACAGCAGGTCCAGGCAGCGGCGCGCCGTGGCGACATCCTCGGCCTTGGGGAGGATGCGCCGCCCGCAGGCGACCACCGTGTCGGCGGCCAGGATGACCGCCCCGGGGTGGCGCGGGGCCACGGCCTGGGCCTTGGCGACGGCCAGACGTTCGGCGTGGGGACGCGGCAATTCGTCCTTCAGGGGGGTCTCGTCGATCTCGGCGGGGTCCACGGCGGCGGGGACGACGCCGATCTGCGCCAGCAGATCAAGGCGACGCGGCGAGGCCGAGGCGAGGACCAGGGAGGACAGGAGGCGCGGGGCGGACAGATCCGGCATCAGGACGGCCGGAGGCCTACTTGAAGCGGAAGGTGATGCGGCCCTTGGTCAGGTCGTAGGGCGTCATCTCGACGGTGACGCGGTCCCCGGCCAGGACGCGGATGCGGTTCTTGCGCATCTTGCCCGACGTATGGGCGAGGATTTCGTGGTCGTTGTCCAGCTTCACCCGGAACATGGCGTTGGGCAGCAGTTCGGTCACCGTGCCCTGAAACTCGATCATATCCTCCTTGGCCATACCCGCTCCGTTGTCCACGCCACAAGAAGAAAGCCGAATTGATGTTGCGAACGGCGCGCGCGGTCAAGGGCTTTCGCGGCCAAGCGGTCTTTTTTTCCTCCATCGTGCTGAACGGGCGTCAGTTGGCGCGCCAAGACGACGACGCCGGGCGCCCGTCGGCGCGCTCCGCTAATCGGTCGGACCGCAGTCCAGCCCGCCGCCCTGTTGCCAGCCCGCGGAGGTGCATATGTAAGACGAGCTGTTACTTGCCGACGCATTATGCAGGACGCCAGCATTGTCCAACGAACCGCACCTTGTCGTCGGCACCGGATCGGTCGTGGGATCCATAAAAAGTAATTGGTAGAGACATCCCGAAAAGCTCGAGCTTCCGCCGGAACTTCCCCCACCGGAGCTTCCGCCGCCCGAGGACGCCGCCGAGCCGATGATGTCGCTGACGCTCTTCCCGCCCACCGTCTCGGCGTTTCCGGCGTTGCTGGCATAGCCGGCGCTGCCCGCCGTGCCGGCGCTGCCCGCGCTGGTGGAGTAATTCGCGGTCCCGGCATTGGTCGCATAGGTCGACGTGTCGGCGGAGCGGGCATGAGGCGGCTGCCAGCCGACGGGAACCTGCTCCAAGCTCGTCATATCCCCGGCGACGGCGAAATGACCGCCGAGCAGCATCCACGCGCACAGGCATGCGGCGGTGACCAGACGACCGCCTTGGCGGCCAGGACGAAACGACGGAACGCGGCGCATGGACGACCATCCTGCTGACGAGAAGGAATGGACAAGAATATTGTCCATTTCAATCTTTCTGTCCAATTAAAAACTGGAGGATCACAATAATGTAAGCGCTCCCCATGGTCCGTCGCCACGACGGATTTCACTATTTTGTCCAATTTAATCGGATTACAGCCGTCCCATCTTGGGCACGGGGAAGCGGTCCTCGATGCGGCGCAGGAGGTCATCGCGCACCTGGCGGTAGGACTCCAGGCGCTGCTCGCGCGATCCTTCGGTGATGGTGGCGTCGAAGGTGCGCCAATATTCGACCTCGCAGGCGACGGTGCGGGTGATCTCCACGGCCTTGTGCTGGGCTTCCGGGGACAGGGAGATGACCACGTCCCAGCTTTCGTCCTCCAGGTCCTCGAAGACGCGTGGGCGGTGCTTGGAAATATCGACGCCGATCTCGTCCATCACGGCGATGGCGAAGCCGTCCGGTTCGCCGGGACGCACGCCGACGCTGCCGACGAAGATGCGCTTGCCGTGCAGCAGGCGCAGGATGCCTTCCGCCATGGGCGAGCGCACGGAATTGAGGGTACAGGCGAAGAGGACGGCGGATGGCAGGTCCCGGCCCATGCGCGTCACGCCCGGACGTGGAGGACGCAGACCAGCGTGAAGAGGCGTCGGGCGGTGTCGTAATCCACCTCGATGCCCTTTTCCGACAGCCGGTCCCGCAGCATCTCCGCGCCATCGTTGTGCAGCCCGCGGCGCCCCATGTCGATGGCCTCGATCTGGCTGGGGCTGGCCGAGCGGATGGCGCTGTAATAGCTTTCGCAGACCATGAAGTATTCCTTCACGATCGCCCGGAAGCCCTTCACCGACAGGAAGGCGTCGCACAGCGGCGCGTCCGCCTGGTCGTGAACGTCGACGCGGATCTTGTCGCCGTCGATGGAAAGATGCAGGGAATAGGGGCCGCCGACCCCGTCGCGCGCCACGCGGAAGGAGTTTTCCTCCAGCAGGTCGTAGATGGCGACCTTGCGCTCGTGCTCCACCTCCGGGCGTCGGCGGACCAGGGTCTTTTCGTCCAGATGGACGTCGACGATGCGGTCGGTGTCGCGCGGGCCGCTCATGGGCGCCCTCCCCTTCTACTCTCCCGGACGCGGCATATTCAAACGCAGGGAAACGGACAGGCCGTGCGCCTGCAAGCCCTCGGCCCCGGCCAGGGTGGCCGCCGCCGGGCCGATGGCGCGCAAGGAGTCCGCCGAACAGCCCAGAAGCGACGTCCGCTTCATGAAGTCCAGCACGCCCAGCCCCGACGAGAACCGCGCCGAGCGCGCCGTCGGCAGGACGTGGTTGGGACCGCCGACGTAGTCGCCGACGGCCTCCGGCGTGTAGCGTCCCAGGAAGATGGCGCCCGCGTTGCGCACGCGGGCGGCCAGGGCGTCCGGGTCGACGACGGCCAGTTCCAGGTGTTCGGCGGCGATATGGTCGCACAAGGCCGGGGCGTCGCGCATCAGATCCTCGACGACGATGACGGCGCCGTGGTCGTCCCAGCTCTTGCGCGCCATCTCGCCGCGCGGCAGAACGCGCAGGTGCCCTTCCACCGCCTGCTTCACGGCCTCGGCGAAGGCGGCGCTGTCGGTGATCAGGATGGATTGCGCGGCGGTGTCGTGCTCGGCCTGGCTGAGAAGGTCGGCGGCGATCCACGACGGGTCGTTCTCGGCGTCGGCGACGACCAGGATTTCCGACGGTCCGGCGATCATGTCGATGCCCACCGTGCCGAAGACCTGACGCTTGGCGGCGGCGACGAAGGCGTTTCCGGGACCGACGATCTTATCCACCGGCTGGATGGTCTCGGTGCCGTAGGCCAGCGCGGCCACGGCCTGCGCCCCGCCGACGCGGTAGACCTCGTCCACGCCGGCCAGCCGGGCGGCGGCCAGCACCAGCGGATTG
>CAZFRK010000249.1:0-1889 GCA_964521375.1 uncultured Rhodobacterales bacterium | reverse complement strand
GGACGCCGTCCGGCGACGGCACCACCATGACCAAGCGGTCGACGCCCGCCACCTTGGCCGGGATGGCGTTCATCAGGACGCTGGAGGGATAGGCCGCCGTGCCGCCCGGAACGTACAGCCCGGCGGCCTGCACCGGCGTCCAGCGCGATCCCATGCGCACGCCCGCGTCATCGGTGAAGGCGAAGTCCTCGGGCGTCTGCTTTTCGTGGTAGACGCGGATGCGCTCGGCGGCCAGGGCCAGGGCGTCCATCAGTTCCGGGGCGCAGCGGTCGGCCTCGGCGGCGATGGTCTCGGCGGAAACGCGCATCGTCTCCGCCGTCAGGTCCGGCAGGCGGTCGAACTTGCGCGTATAGTCGACGACCGCCGCGTCGCCGCGCGCCCGCACGTCCTCCAGGATGGCCGAGACGGTGGCGTTGACGTCGGCGGCCTGTTCGCGCTTCTGGGACAGCAGGTCACGGAAGGCCGCGTCGAACCCCGGGGCGCCCAGCGTCAGATCAACCGCCATTCTTCACCGCCTCCTGAAACCGTTCGATCCAGCCGTTCAATTCTCCCGACCGCGTCTTCAGCGCCGGACGGTTGACGATCAGGCGCGAGGTGACGTCGGCGATGTGCTCGATCTCGACCAGACCGTTGGCCTTTAGGGTCGAGCCGGTGGACACCAGATCGACGATGCGGCGGCACAGGCCCAGCGACGGCGCCAGTTCCATGGCCCCGTTGAGCTTGATGCATTCGGCCTGGACGCCGCGCGCGGCGAAGTGGCGGCGGGTCACTTCGGGATATTTGGTGGCGACGCGGATGTGGCTCCAGCGGGTCGGATCGTCGCTGTCGACCATGGCGGCGGGTTCGGCCACCGCCAGACGGCAGAAACCGATGCCCAGGTCCAGCGGCGCGTAGATCTCGGGATAGCCGAATTCCATCAGGACATCATTGCCGCAGACGCCCAGGTGCGCCGCCCCGAAGGCGACGAAGGTCGCCACGTCGAAGGATCGCACGCGGATGACGCGGATATGCGGATGGTTGGTGGCGAAGGTGAGTTGACGCGATCCGGGATCGTCGAACGCCGCTTCCGGCTCGATGCCGGCGGCGCGGACAAGCGGCATGGCTTCCTTCAGGATGCGCCCTTTGGGCAGGGCGATCACCAACTGGTCCGGTGTCATGGGAATAGCTCGGGGTCTGATGATGAGAGTGGCTTGGGGCGCGCATCTTTACACGCTTGGGCCAGGGCAAGCCAGACTCTATTCCCCCGCGCGGCTTCCCCGCGGGCTCCCCCCAGGAGCCCCTGGGCGGACCGTCAGCCCGGCTGGACCAGATAGGTCACGCCGAAAAAGCCGACGCCGATGGCGACGATGCCGAACAGAACCACCAGAAGCGCCATTTGCAGGGTGCTGAAATCCGACCCGCCGCTCTTGGCCGGTCGACCGCCGGTTCCGGCGATGGCCGATTGCAGCTCGTTCATGCGTTTTTGCATGTGGGCGTGCGCCGACGCCTTCTTATCCGGCGGAAGACGGTCATACATCTTCCGCAGGCGGGCCATTTCCAATTGGTTTTCATGCACACTGCGATTACGCGGATCGGCCATGAAGCCCCCGATCTAAGCCACACGTTCCCCGTAGCGCACGTCACGGGCTTTTCATTTCGCCCCGTTGGCCCGCGTTGAGGGCAGCCTAGCATGGCCGCGCATGAACAGAAAAGACCCAAAGACGACCGCCCTCAGGCGCCGTTGCCGCTGATGCGTTCGATGCGCGCGCCGCAGGCCTGAAGCTTCTGTTCCAGCCGCTCGTAGCCGCGATCAAGGTGATAGATGCGGTTGACGATGGTTTCGCCCTCCGCGGCCAAACCGGCCAGGACCAGCGAGACCGAGGCGCGCAGGTCGGTCGCCATGACCGGCG
>CAZFRK010000248.1:0-5294 GCA_964521375.1 uncultured Rhodobacterales bacterium | reverse complement strand
CCCAGGTGTTGTTGAACACCTTGTCCATTTCGGCCTCGAAGAGGTCGGGATCGGAGTAGAGCGAGGTATGGACCATATCCTCGCGGACGAGGTCGGCAACGTCGACCTGGGGCACGCGCTTGTTGCGGCAGACTGGCTTGTTCATGTGGGTCATCGCTTTTCTGCTCCACGCGGGAGGTTATTCGGGCACCGGCAGATCGCCTTCGGACTCCCAGGGCGTGGAGACCGGACGGCTGAACTGGCGGCGTGTCTGGAAATGGCGGATGCGCCAGGTGCCGTCGTCCCCCCGCCGGAACCGGGCGGAGATCTTGGCGGCGCTGAGCTGCGAGGCGCCCGACGCGAAGGTCGAGGTCTGCAGCAGGACCCATTGTCCGTCGGCGTCATCGCCATCGACCGCAATGGTCTCGCTGGTCAGGAAATGGACGTTGAGACGGAAGTGGGCCGGCGGCGCGGTGTACTTGGCGAACATGGCCCGGACGGCGTCGCGCCCCTCTTGCCGCCCGAAGGTGGCCGCGTAGCGACCGGCGCCCTCCCACACGGCGTCCTCGGTGAAGAGGTCCATCAGGGGCGCGAGGTCGAAGCCCTCGTCCAGGTCGTCGCACAGCGCCATGTAACGGTTCATGCAGGCGCGTACGGCCCGCTCCGATTCCAGGGCGTCGAGGCGCGCGACCAGGGCGCGGATATCGTCCTTAGCCTGGGCCATGGCTCAGTTCGGCACCTGAAGGGGGCGACCGATCCGGGTTTCGACGCCGGTGTACTTCCACAGCTTGTAGGTGCCGTCGCCCACCGGGGTGGTGCGGAACAGGTCGCAGGCGGCGACCACGGTGTCGTAGGTGTCGACATCGGCCATGAAGTAGGCGGTGTGCGGCCAGCCGACCGACGAACCGACCATCGAGCGGTCGTCGTCGAGCATGCCCAGCATGTCCAGGCCCGGCAGGGCGTTCATGTCCTGCATCATCTTGGCGAAGGCCTGCCAGACCTGGCCCTGTTCCTCGGGCGTTCCGTCCATGAAATTCTGCTTGACCGTGATGCAGAAGAGAACGCGCAGCTTGTCCGACATGGTGTAAGTCTCCCTGTGCTCTTGAAGTGTGTGGGCGGTCGCCGGGACCTAGAGGTAGCCGGGCAACGGGTCCTTGCCGAAGAACATGGCGCCCGCGTTTTGATAGGTGATCGCCCCCATGAAGGCGTGCTGGGTGCACATGGCGCTGTCGCGGTAGATGCGCGACAGGGGGCTGTCGTTGTAAGTGCTGGTCATGCCCGACATCTGGTAGCAGATGCGCACGGCCTCGGCGCATTCGTGGGTCAGGTTGGTGGCCGACAAACGCAGCATGCTGACCTGCTCCGGGGTCGGACGGCCACCGGCCATGACGGCGTTCCAGGCGTCTTCCGTGGCTTCGTAGAAGAAGGCGCGGGAGGCGCGGACCTTGGCTTCGGCCTTGGCGATGTCGATCTGCGCGTAGGCGCGGTCGCCCAGGTTGGGGGCGCCGGTCACGGACTGGCGTCCGGCGGCGGTGGTCTGGACCACGTCCAGGGCCTCGCGCGCCAGGCCAAGCCCGACGACGGACAGCACCTGGGCGGCGAAGGACAGGCTGGGATAGCGGAAGAAGTTGTCGTCAACCCGGGGCTTTCCGCCACGCGTGAAGGTCCATTCCTCGGGCACCACCACGTCCTCGACCACCAGATCGTGGCTGCCGGTGCCGACCATGCCGATGACGTCCCAGTTTTCCTCGATCTTCAAGGCGTCCCGCGGCATGACGGCCATGCGCGGCAGCTTCTCGCCGTCCTGGGGCATGATGCCGACGCCGCAGACACTGGCGCCCATGCAGCCGCTGGCCCACTGCCAGCGCCCGTTCACCTTGTAGCCGCCGTCCACCAGTTCGGCGGGCCGCGGCGGGAAAATGCCGCCGGCGAAGACCACGTCGGGACCGTTGGCCCACACCTTCTCCACCGTTTCCGGCGGCAGGGCGGCCAGATAGGCCGGGTTCATGCCGAAGCTGGCGACCCAACCGGCGGAGCCGTCGGCCTGGCCGATGGCCTCGACCATCAGCAGGAAGTCGAGCGGGGACTTTTCGTCGCCACCGTACCGCTTGGGCACCAGGGCGCGATAGACGCCGATTTCCTTGAAGCGTTCGATGATGTCCTGCGAAATGAAACGCTGGGCTTCGAATTCACCCCGGCGGGCGCGGATATCGGCCAGCAGGCTGTCGAAAACTTCGGCGCCTCCCCAGGCGCTCTTGTCGATTTCGTGACGCGGCATGCGTGAAGACTCCCGTTAGATGTTCGGATCGGCGGCGAGGTGCGGAACCAGACGTTGCGCGACCGCGCAAAGCGCCTCGTCCTCGCCCTTTCGACCGACGAGTTGGAGTGCCACCGGACGACCGCCGGTGGGGGGCAGGGGAAGGGTGATGGCCGGATGGCCGGACAGGTTGAACGGGCGCACCAGGGCGGAGGCGGCCAGATCCACCTTTCCGGCCTTGGCGTCGGCCAGGGTCATGGGGAAGCCGGGCAGGGTCGGCAGCGCCAGGGCGTCGACCTCGCTCAGGGCGGCGTCCACCTCGGCGGTGAAGCGGGCGCGCACGACTTCGGCGGCGGCCACGTCCTCGGCCGTCGTCAGTCCGGCTCGCTCCAGGCGGGCGGCGACGTCGGCGCCCAGCTTGCCGGTGGACAAGTAGGCCCCGAAGGCGGCCCAGGTCTCGGCGTTGATGATGGTCAGCCCGGCCTTGAAGGCATCGTCCTGGCTGGGCAGGCCGACCAGACGCGTGGGGCAGCCGGTGGCGGCCAGGGCGCGGCTGACGGCGGCGATGATGTCGGGCGCGGCGATCACCGAGGGCAGGCCGAGGCGGGGCAGGTCGGCGCCGGGCGTCGGCGGCGTGAAGGTCGGGTCCATGGCCGCCATGCCGCGGATCAGTATATCCAGCGAGTCCGCCATCGGGCCGACGCAGTCCAGGCTGCTGGCGGCGGGCTGGACGCCGCGGCGGCTGACGCGTCCGAAGGTCGGCTTCAGGCCGTAGATGCCGCAGCAGGCCGCCGGAAGGCGAATGGAGCCGCCGGTGTCGGTGCCGATGGCGAGGTCGACCTCGCCGCTCGCCACCACGGCGGCGGAGCCGCTGGAGGAGCCGCCGGGAATGAGGTCCGGGAAGCGGGGGTTGAGCGGGGTTCCGGCCCAGTCGTTCAGACCGGTCATGCCGTAGGCGAATTCGTGAAGGACAGTCTTGCCGACGACGCGGCATCCGGCGTCCAGCAGGGCGCGGACCACCTCGGCGTGTTCGGTCGCCACCGGCGCATCCGCCAGGGCGGCGCTGCCCGCCTGGGTCGGAAAGCCGGCGATGTCGATGGTGTCCTTGACCGCGACGGTCAAGTTTTCACCCCCCAGGGCGCAGGCACGGACGAAGCCTGACAAGATACCCTCCACCGTTCTGTCTCGCCGGGGCTTTGGCCCTCTTGGAGATTCTTGGTCCCGCCGCGTCCCGAAGGTCGGGTAGGAAAGCCGAATGCTTCTAAGCATCAACCTACTAAAGCGTTTCACTATTCACTTGAAATGTCAACCAATCGGAAAATTTCAGAGATTCTTAAAAAACAAAGGTTTAGCTAGAGAGAGACAAATTTTTTTCGTCGGGGATTAGGCGTTGCATGCGGCGCGCAACGGGGAAATAATGCCATTCAATCAAGGGGCTATGCATCCCAGGAGGGTGCCGGTCCCAAAAATGCAACGAGGATGCGTACCGACGATGTCGCCGTCGAACAAGCGTACGAGCAAGTACTACCCGGCCAGTGCGGATTTCGATGTCAGCGCCTTTCCGCCCTATTGGGTGGCGCGGTTGAACGCCCAGTACGGCCTGTGCATGGAGAAGACGCTGAAGCAGGTGAACATGGATGTCTCGCGCTGGCGAGTGGCCATGATGCTGCGAGTCTATGGAGAGCTGAGCATCTCCAAAATCGCCGAGCACGCCGTAGGGAAATTGCCCACCATCACCAAGATCGTCTACCGCATGCAGGACGAGGGACTGGTCACCGTCTCCACGTCGGCGACCGACGGGCGGGTCAGCGTCGTCACCCTGACCGACAAGGGCAACGCGGTGATGGAAGAGGTCATCGACGCCACGCAGGGCGTGTTCCGGCGCCTGTTCGACGGACTAAGCGAGTCGCAGATCACCAAGCTGAACGCCACGCTGGAGCAGATGCTCGAAAATCTGCGCGCCGAATAGGCGTCACCGCCCGGGCCTCGCGACCGTGCCGGACGTCGCGGCAGGGCAGGGAGCGCCGTCGAGTCGGATCAGCTTTCGAACATCTTGGACAGGGCCTCGAAGGTCCGGTCGATATGCTGTTCGGACAGGCGGCAGGCTTCATCGACGTCGCGGCGCAGGGCGGCGTCCTTGATCGCCTCGTGTTCGGCGTGGACGTCGCGCTTGATGGCCTTTCCGGCCAGGGCGATGCGCCGGTAGCGTTCGGACTGCTGGTGCAACAGGTCGATGAAGTGGCTCAGCCAGCGGGACCGGCTGGCGCCGATGAGCGCCTCGTGGAAGGCGCGGTTGCGCTCTTCCCATTCCCCGGACAGGGCCTTGGCGTCCTCGTTCTTGATCTGCTCTTCCACCTTTGACAGGCGATGGAAGGCGGCCACCACTCCGGCTTCCCAGTCGTCGTCACCGGCGCGGATCGAGTCGCGCAGGGCCTCGATCTCCACCAGCTTGCGCACCCGGATGGCGTCTTGGAAGTCGTCCAGGGAGATCGGCGCGACACGGAAACCGCGCTGTCCCTCCGCCGTCACCAGGGCCTCGCCGACCAGCAGCGTCAGGGCTTCGCGCAGGGTGCTGGCGCCGACCTTGTAGGTCTCCTTCAGCACCTCCACCCGGAGCCGTTCGCCGGGCGGCAGGGCGCCGCGCAGAATGTCCTGACGCATGACCTCGTAGGCGAACTCCACCAGGGTTCGCGCGCTGCGGCGCGCTTCTTCCAGAACGGTCGGTGAATCGGCGATGGCGGCGGCTTGCGGCATGATGGGTGTCTTCCGTGGGGTTTCTTCCTGACGCGGCCCAGGGCGCGCGGAGGGTCTTGATCTAACACGGTTCCGGTGATCGTTCACCGTCCATGACGCCCTCCTTATGGCCCATAAGTATGAGCATGGGGCATATCTTAGGCAATCTCTAAAAATCTCGAGATTTCTGTTGACGCCGGATTATCGGGATGATTTCGTATCCCTGCGCTCCAGACCGTCGGAGCCAAATACGAGGCGCCGCGAACGGCGTCCGGACTGGGGAAGAAACGGCCAGATAGGGAGACCCTCCCATGCAGTCACAGGC
>CAZFRK010000247.1:0-5301 GCA_964521375.1 uncultured Rhodobacterales bacterium | reverse complement strand
CGAGCAACAGAAAGACGTTTTCGGACAAGCCGGCGACGGGAAGGTAGATGTCCATACGGGCCGTCCGGGGTGAAGCGTCGTCACGAGGAGGTCCGGACACCTTAGGCGCCCGCTCCCGCGAACACACATTAACTCTTCTTCATATACGCCTATTGGGTGGTCTGAACGCTTTCCAGGACGGAGTCGGCGATTTGCTGCTTGGCGATCACGCCATGCACGTCGGCGACCCTCGGCACGCCCCGCGACCGGCCCACCACCAGCACCGCGTCCGACCCGTGCCGGGCCATGCGCTTGAGGATGTCGTGCATGACCGTCTCCTCGTGGGCGACGATGAAACGGCGGTGCGCCAGACACCCCACGCGCCGCTCCGGGTCGCGGCGGGCCACGGACAGGATCTCGCTGCCATCGGCGATGACGCCTCGGATGCGCCCGCCATCGGTGACCACCACGGGGCGACGCACCTCGTCGCCCGGCAGGCGGTCGGCCGCCGTCGCCACCGGAAGGGCGCCGTCCATGAAGACCGGCGAACAGTCCAGAAGCTCCCGCGCCGGATGGATCAGGAACATGTTGCTGTGGCGGTCCTTGGGGATCCGGTGGCCGCGCGGCACCAGCTTCACGGTGTAGATGTTCTCGGCCATCAGCAGGCGGCGCACGCCGACCGACACGGCGACCGCGACCACCATGGGGACGATGATGTTGTAGTCGCGCGTCATCTCGAAGACCATGATGATGGCCGTCAGGGCCGCCCCCGTGGCCCCGGCGTTGACCGAGGCCATGCCGATCATCGCCGCCTCCATGGTCGACAGGCCGCTTTCCGGGAATAGGACGCCGACCGCCGCGCCGAAGGCGCCGCCCAGCGTCGTGCCCAGGAACAGCGACGGCGCGAAGACGCCGCCCGACGCCCCCGACCCCAGGCTGACGGAGGTGGCGAACAGCTTCGACACGAACAGGACGCCGAGCAGGGGCAGGCTGACCATGGCGCCCTGCAAGACCGTCTGAATGGCGGCGTAGCCCGTGCCGCCGACGAAGGTGTGCCCGGTGTTGACCTGCAACAGGTAGAGCAGCAGGCCGATCAGGGTCATGCCGATGATGTTGCGGGCGTAGTCGTTCAGAGGGATGCGGGCGAAGGTATCCTCGGCCAGGACCAGACCGCGGATGAAGGCCCAGGCGGCTAGGCCGCACAGCAGGCCCAGCACCAGCACCAACCCCAGGCTGCCGACATCCATCGGCCCCGCTTCCGGCAGGGCGGCGACGGGCACCATGAAGGCGGGTTGAAGACCAAACGCCAGACGACCGACATAGGTCGCCGTGCCGGTGGCGATGACCACCGGAATGAAGGTGGCGACGCTGATTTCCGGCATCATCAGCTCGACGGCGAACATCACCGCTCCTAGCGGCGTGTTGAAGGTCGCGGCGATGCCCGCCCCGGCGCCCGCCGACAGCAGGGCGATGCGCTGCGCCGTCGGCAGGCGGGTCCATTGCGCCAGCGACGATCCCAGCGCCGCGCCGATCTGGATGATCGGACCCTCGCGCCCGACCGACGCCCCGGTGCCGATGGAGATGGCCGAGGCCAGAGACTTCACCACCGCGACGACGGGCCGGATGATGCCCTGCTTGAAGTAGACCGCGTCGATGACCTCGGGCACGCCGTGGCCCTTGGCCTCGGGCGCGAAGGTCTTGACCAGCCAGACGACCACCAGCCCGCCGAGGACCGGCACCAGGACGATGCCGATGCCCCACGGCGGAACAGGGTCGAAGACGTTGGCGTCATAGTCCGGCGACAGGACGCCGTTGAAGGCCACGTTGTGGACGACCGCCACCAGCAGGCGGAAGACGATCGCTCCCAGGCCCGTCACCAGACCGACCGCCAGGGCCAGCAGGGACAGAACGGGCAAGGGGACCTGACGGGCCTTGGCGGTCGCGAAGGTCGACCGCCGACGGCGGGTCCCGATCACAGGAGACTCATCGGCAATTTGAGACGGCATATCAATCACCACGAATAAACACCGCGCCCAATACATTGTAATGGGCGGCATATGACACTGATTTTACTTCACCAATATTGAAATTTTCCCTATAAGGGAGGAGACAAATCCCCCAAGGTCCACTCCCACGACGTCATGCCTGTTTCCATGTCTCCGCGATCGAACAAAACCCGCCTCATCTTGATCTTCCTTGGCCTCGCCGCCCTGGTGGCGCTCTTCGTGGCCCTGCTGCGATGGCAGGACCACAGCCGCCGGGCGGACCTGCGAACTTTGCGCGCCGAAGCGCCGCAATCCTGGCTCGACGACATGCGCTGGCGGGAAGGGTTCGCCAGCTACCTGGACGCCGTCCGCGACATGCGGCATTTCGATGCCTGGCACGCGGAAGCGCCGCTGTTCCTGATCGGTCGCTGGGCCGAGGAACCGACCGACCGACCGGGACTGAAAGCCGCGCTGGAACCACACTGCCGCGCCGGTTACGTCTTCGAGGACGCGCGCCTGCGCCGCTTCGGCCAGGACGTCTTCGCCGCCCCGGCCCGCTACCGCATCGACGGCGATGGCCTGATCCGCGTCGAAAGTCGGGGCGAAGAGTGGCTGCTTCTGCCCGACCCCAACGGCCCGGCGCTGCGCCACCTGCGCCTGCGGACCCCCGACGGGACGGAAACCGATCTGCTGCGCTGCGGATAAGGCCCCATCCTAGGCCCTTTTCCGCGGCGCGGGGCATCATGAACAAAACTTAATCCCAGGGCAGCGTCGCGGTCATCCGCGCGCCGTCGGCGTCGGCCCACCGCCGACCATTGATGACGACCTGCCCGATAACGGCCCGCCGACGGCGCCGCGCGGCGACATGAAGGGAATGTCATCTTGCGGCAACGGCGCCGTCACCCCTGGTGCGCTAGGGTTTGTTCGTCCGGTGCTTCGTTGAGTTCCCACCGGGCCGCCGACCCTCACCCCCCCTTGAACGATGGTCGGTCGTTGTGGTCCGGGATGGTCCAGACTCCCCGTTCCTTGGCCCACCATCCCGGACCGCGAATCCTGACATTGGTCCCCTTCCAGGGGGCGGCTCGTCCACGGCCGCTCCCTGTTTTCTGGCGTGGCGCCGCATGACACCGTCTTAATGTCGGGGACAAGGCGGCGTAAGCGGACCCCGTCCATTCTGGGACCCTGTTCTTCGCCAGACCGCGAGGTATGTCCATGCTCGTCACTCTTCCCCCGTCCCGCCCTCCCCAGGCCTGCTCCACGACTTCGACGGACGCCCGCGCCGGGTCCCTGACCGCCCGCGTCGTTGGCCTGACGGTCGGCGCCGCCGTCTTCGCCTGGAGCGCCGTCTCCGCCGCCGCGCCGGTCCCGGACAGCTTCTCCGCCCTGGCCGAGAAGGTCATGCCGGCGGTCGTCACCATCACCGCCGAAAAGACCGTGGAAGTCTCCGCCACGCCCTATGACTCGGTCCCGCGCCTGCCCATGCGCTCGCCGCTGGACCGCTTCCTGCGCCAGTTCGGCGGCGGGCACGAGGCCAGCCGCTCGGTTACCGCGCTGGGGTCCGGCTTCCTGATCGACGCCGATGGCTATGTGGTCACCAACAACCATGTCATCGAAGGGGCGGCCAACATCTCCATCGCGCTGAGCGGCGGCGAGCATCTGAAGGCCGATCTGGTGGGCACCGACCCCGATACCGACGTCGCCCTGCTCAAGGTCGAGGCCGACCACCCCCTGCCCTTCGTCCCCTTCGGCGATTCCGACGCCCTGAAGGTGGGCGATTGGGTCATGGCCGTGGGCAATCCCTTCGGCCTGGGCGGCACCGTCACCGCCGGGATCGTCTCGGCGCGGGGCCGCGAGATCGACGCCGGGCCGTTCGACGACTTCATCCAGACCGACGCCTCCATCAACAAGGGCAATTCGGGCGGCCCCATGTTCGCCACCGACGGCACGGTGGTCGGCATCAACACCGCCATCTATTCGCCCAACGGCGGCTCGGTCGGCATCGGCTTCGCCGTCCCCGCCAGCCTCGCCAAGCCGGTGATCGCCCAGTTGCGGGCCACCGGACAGGTCGAGCGCGGCTGGCTCGGCGTCGCCGTCCAGAGCCTGACCCCGGACGCCGCCTCGGCGCTCGGCCTGGACGACACCCAGGGGGTCCTGGTCGCCTCGGTCGAGCCCGACTCCCCGGCGTCGAAGGCGGGCCTGCGCCCCGGCGACGTCATCCTGGAAGCCGGTCAGGAAGCCGTGACCAGCCCCCGCGAGCTGGCCCGCGTCATCGCCGGACACAAGCCGGGCAGCGACATTCACCTCGCCGCCCTGCGCGAAGGCGACCAGACCGGCTTCATCGCTCGCCTCGGCACCGCCGAGCGCCAGGGCCAGGAACCGGCGGTGGCCCAGGCCGCGCCCCTGGGGCTGGCGGTCACGCCAGTCGACGCGGCCTGGCGCCAACGCCTGGGCCTGGAGGACGACGCCCATGGGCTGGTGGTCACCGCCGTCGCCCCGGGCAGCCCCGCCGCCGAGCAGGGCTTCCGCCCCGGCGACCTGGTGCTGCAGGTCAACCGCCATCGGGTCGACCGCCCCGAGGACCTGCGCCGGGCCGTGACGGCGGCGCGGGACGCCGGACGGCGCGCCGTCCTGGTGCTGGTCCAACGCGGTGACGTTGCCCGCTTCGTCACCTTGCCGACGGCCCAGGCATGATCGCCGCGGGTGACGGCGCGACGGCGAGCGTCTACCCTGGCCCCGAACCGGAAGGAGATCCGACGTCCATGCGCGTCCTGATCATCGAGGACGACGACCGCACCGCGGCCTATGTCGAAAAGGGGCTGAAGGAAGCCGGCTGCGTCGTCGACCGCGTGGCCGACGGGCGCGGCGGGCTGTTCCAGGCCACCGACAAGGAATACGACGTCCTGATCGTCGACCGCATGCTGCCGGGCCTGGACGGGCTTGCCCTGGTCCAGGCCCTGCGGGCCGCCGACATCACCACGCCGGTTCTGTTCCTGTCGGCCCTCGGTCAGGTGGACGACCGGGTCAAGGGCCTGAAGGCCGGCGGCGACGACTATCTGGCCAAGCCTTTCGCCTTTTCCGAACTTCACGCCCGCCTGGAGGCACTGTGCCGCCGCCGGGGCGAGCCGGTGGTCGAGACCCGACTCGGCGTCGGCGACCTGGAAATGGATCTGGTCCAGCGGCGGGTCCGCCGGGGCGACCGGGTGATCGACCTTCAGCCGCGCGAATTCAAGCTGTTGGAATACCTCATGCGGCACCAGGGGCAGGTGGTCACCCGCACCATGCTGCTGGAAGGCGTCTGGGACTATCATTTCGACCCCCAGACCAACGTCATCGACGT
>CAZFRK010000246.1:0-5335 GCA_964521375.1 uncultured Rhodobacterales bacterium | reverse complement strand
TTCGACGGCTGGGGCGGCATCGTCTCCGAATCCTTCCGCGAACATGCCTTCGCGCCCTACACGGAAAAGACCGGCATCAAGGTCGTCGACGGTACCTTCGGCGGGGCCGACGAATACCTGGCCCGCGTCAAGGCCGGTCAGCCCGGCGAATTCAATCTGGCCCACCTGTCCGGGGTCTTCGACTATGCCCGCTATCATGGCCTGGGCCTGTCCTCGACCCTGAACGAAGGCAACATTCCGAACCTGAAGCTGGTCATCACCTCGCTCCAGAAGCCGTTCCGCAAGATTTCGGGCGGCGGCCTGTCCGCCGTGCCCTACGACTACGGCACCACCGGCATCGCCTATAACCGCAAGTTCATCAGCGACGAGGAAGCCAAGGAAAAGGGCGCCTCCCTGCTGGTCGACCCGAAGCTGAAGGGCAAGATCGGCGGTTGGGACGACTGGAAGACCCGCATTTGGTACGCCGCCCTGCAGGCCGAACAGGACCCCAACGGCATCAAGGACATGGACGCCGTCTGGGACAAGGTGCGCGAACATCGCGATCTGGCGCTGAAGTATTGGACGTCGGGGGCCGAGCTGATGAGCCTGCTCGGCAATGAGGAAATCTATGTCACCGAAGCCTGGTCGGGCCGGGTCCGCGCCCTGCAGGACGAAGGTCACGACATCGGCTACATGGACCCGCCGGGCGGTCTCGCGTGGCAGGAATGCCTGTTCGTCATGAAGGGCAGCCCGATGGCCGAGGTCGAGGAGCTGCTCAACTTCATGCTGGAGCCCGAGGTCGCCATCGCCGTGGCCGAAGGCCAGAACTATCCGCCGTCCCTGGACCCGACCAAGGTCGATCTGGGCGCCAAGGTTCCGACGCTTCCGGCCTTCGACAAGACCGGCACCCTGGCGTCGCTGAACTTTTTCGACCCCGCCTACTGGAACAGCAACGAGCAGGAGTGGTCCAAGACCTTCGGGCGCGTGAAGCGCGGTTACTAAGGTCTTTGTGATCGTCGGCGGGGCATGGCGCCCCGCCGATCCCTTCCGACCGGTATGAGGATGATCGACCATGGCAGATGAGGACAGCGCCGTCGCCCTACGCGGCGTGGTCAAGACCTTCGGCGGTTTCGTCGCGGTCCACAGCATGGACCTGGACGTGTCGCGCGGCAGCTTCGTCACCTTCCTGGGGCCGTCGGGCTGCGGAAAGACCACGACCCTGCGCATGATCGCCGGGCTGGAGGATCCGACGCGCGGCGACATCATGATCAAGAACCGGCGCATCAACGCCGTGCCGATCCACAAGCGCAACCTGGGCATCGTGTTCCAGCACTACGCGCTGTTTCCGCACAAGACGATCTTCGAGAACGTCGCCTTCGGTCTGAAGTACCGCGACGTTCCCCGCGACGAGGTGACGGCCCGCGTCCGTCGGGCGCTCGATCTGGTGCAGCTTCCGCATGTGGAAGACCGCCGCCCCAACCAGTTGTCGGGCGGTCAGCAGCAGCGCATCGCCCTGGCCCGCGCCATCGTCATCGAACCCGACGTCCTTCTGTTGGACGAGCCGCTGTCGGCGCTGGACGCCAACCTGCGCGAGGACATGCGCCTGGAGCTGAAGCGCATCCAGCGGGAGCTGGGCGTCTCGACCATCTTCGTGACGCACGACCAGTCCGAGGCGCTGGCCATGTCCGATCAGGTCGTGGTGATGAACCACGGCTATATCGAACAGATCGGCACGCCGGAGGACGTCTACAACACCCCGTCCTCGGCCTTCGTGGCCGACTTCCTGGGGCATTCCAACATCCTGCCCGGTACCGTCACGGGCGAGGAGGGGGAGGCCATCCGGGTGCGGGTGAACGGCGGCGGCGACATCCTGGTCGCGCGGAGCGGCGGCTGCCCGGTCGGCCCCGACGGCGCCGTGCGCGTGGTCATCCGGGCCGAACGCCTGCTGTTGTCCGACGACCATCCGGCCACCGACGGCCACACCATCCTGGACGCCGCCGTCCAGGCGGTCGACTACCAGGGGCAGGCGGCGCGCTATTTCCTGCGATCCGGGGGGCTGTCCCTTCAGGCCATCAATCCCATCGAACGCCATCCCTTCCCCGAAGGCGCCCCGGTCAAGGTCCGCGTGCGGCCCGACGACTGCGTCCTCCTGGCCGGTCACGCCGACGCCTGACCTTTCCTTCCCGTTCCCGTTCCCCCTCTCCATGGACCCCGAGCATGCCCGAGACCGCTCCCCCGCCATCGCACCTCTTCTACCAGACCCGCCAGCGGCGCCCGCGCCTGGACCGGGCCGACGGCATCTACATGTGGGATGCCTCCGGCAAGCGGTATCTGGACGGCTGTTCCGGGGCGATGGTCAGCAACATCGGCCATTCCAATCCCCGGGTCCTGGACGCCATGCGCGCCCAGATGGACAAGTCGACCTTCGGCTACCGCCTGCATTTCGAGAATGCTCCGGCCGAAGACCTGGCGGCCCGTCTGGCCGGGATGATGCCCGATGGAATGGACCGGGTGTTCTTCGTCTCCGGTGGGTCCGAGGCCGTGGAAAGCTGCATGAAGCTGGCCCGCCAATATGCCGTCGCGGTCGGTCAGGGCAGCCGCTACAAGGTCATCTCCCGCTTCCCCAGCTACCACGGCAGCACGCTCGGCGCCCTGTCGGTCACCGGCATGGCCAGCATGTCGGCGCCCTTCGCGCCGATGATGCATGAAATGCCGAAGATCCCGGCTCCCACCTGCTACCTGGACCGCGACACCCTGTCCGACGCAGAGCGCGGCCTGCGCTACGCCGACATGGTGGAGGCCGAGATCCTGCGCCAGGGACCGGAAACGGTGCTGGCCTTCATCATGGAGCCGGTGGGCGGTGCCTCGACCGGGGCGCTGGTGGCACCCGACAGCTACTATGCCCGCGTCCGCGACATCTGCGACCGCCATGGCGTCCTGCTGATCCATGACGAAGTCATGAGCGGCGCTGGGCGCACGGGGCGCTTCCTGGCCGCCGAGCATTGGGGCGTCACCCCCGACCTGATCGCCTTGTCCAAGGGCTTCGCCGCCGGCTACGTGCCGTTGGGCGCCATGGTGGCGCCGGGCTGGATGGTCGAACCCGTCCTCGACGCGGGCGGCTTCATTCACGGCCACACCTACGCCGGGAACCCCTTGGCCTGCGCCGCCGGTCTGGCGGTCCTGGACGAAACCGTGGGCCAGGACCTGACCGGCAACGCCGACCGCATGGGGGCGAAGCTGAAAGCCCGCCTGGAGGACCTGAAGGACCGTTTCCCCATTGTCGGCGACGTGCGCGGCAAGGGACTTCTGCTGGCCGTCGAACTGGTCGCCGACCGGGAGACGATGGAGACTCTGCCCGTCGATGCCTGGGCCGCGCGTACGCTTTGCGACATGACCTACGAGCGCGGCCTGATCCTTTATTGGCGGCGCACCCGCGGCGGCACTCACGGCGACCATGTCCTGGTCTGTCCGCCGCTGATCCTGAGCGAAGCGCAGATCGACGAAATCCTCGATCCCCTGACGGACGCCCTGAGCGCGCTGTCCGAGACCCTGTGAGGCCCCCATGTCTTCGCCTTCCAAGTCTTCGCCCGCCCCGTCTTCGCCAAAGGCGTCCCGCCGCAAGGCCATCATCACCTGCGCCGTCACCGGGTCGGTTCATACGCCGACCATGAGTCCGCATCTGCCCATCACGCCGGACGAAATCGCCACCGAGGCCATCGCGGCGGCGGAAGCCGGGGCCGCCATCCTGCATCTGCACGCCCGCGATCCCAAGGATGGGCGTCCGACGCCGGACCCCGACGTCTTCATGCGGTTCCTGCCGCGCATCAAACAGGCGACCGACGCGGTGGTGAATATCTCCACTGGCGGCGGCATGCCGATGACGGTTGAAGACCGCATGCAGGCGGCCTTGCGGGCCGGGCCGGAAATGGCGTCCCTCAACATGGGGACCATGAACTTCGGCCTGTTCCAGGCCAAGGACCGCTACAGCGATTGGAAGCATGCCTGGGAGCCGGAGTTCTTGGACTCCAGCCGCGACTTCGTGTTCAAGAACACCTTCTCCGACATCGAGGTACTGCTCGACCGCCTGGGCAAGGGGCACGGCACCCGTTTCGAATTCGAATGCTACGACGTCGGGCACCTCTATACCCTGGCCCATTTCCGGGATCGGGGCTTGGTGGAAGCGCCCTTTTTCCTGCAATTCGTCCTTGGCATCCTGGGCGGCATCGGGGCCGACCCCGACAACCTGATGCATATGAAACGGACGGCGGACAAGCTGTTCGGCGACGACTACCGTTTCTCCGTCCTGGGCGTCGGGCGTCACCAGACGCCGCTGGCGACCATCGGCGCGGCCATGGGCGGTCACGTCCGGGTCGGGCTGGAAGACAACCTGTTCCTGGAAAAGGGCGTCCTCGCCAAATCCAACGCCGATCAGGTGCGCCGTCTTCGCGGCATCCTCGACGGCCTGGGATGCGACGTGGCGACCCCCCAGGAAGCCCGCGCCATTCTGGGACTCAAGGGCGGCGACGCCGTCTCCTTCTGACCTCCGGGAGCAATCATGACCCAGACCGCCGACGTTCTGATCATCGGCGCCGGTATGGCCGGTGCCTCCTGCGCCTATTTCCTCGCCCGGGCTGGGGTGTCCGTCACTCTTCTGGAACGCGAGGACCAGCCCGGCTATCACTCGACGGGCCGGTCCGCGGCGCTGTTCAGCGAAACCTACGGGCCGCCCCTGATCCGTAAGCTGTCGACCGCCAGTCGTCCCTTTCTCCTGGGGCCGCCGGACGGCTTCACCGAACACCCGATTCTGGCGCCGCGCGGACTTCTGACCCTGGGTGAACCGGGACAGGAAGAGGCCATCGCCG
The DNA here is from genome assembly GCA_964521375.1 of uncultured Rhodobacterales bacterium. Classification (GTDB taxonomy): domain Bacteria; phylum Pseudomonadota; class Alphaproteobacteria; order Rhodospirillales; family Rhodospirillaceae; genus CAZFRK01. The sequence continues at coordinate 494 of CAZFRK010000246.1, read as the reverse complement.
CCGCCGTGGCCGAAGGTCGGGCCAACGGCGCCCGCGTCGAAGCGGTCGAGGCCGCTCATTTGACGGACATCGTGCCTATTTTGCGCGACGGCGCCTTCGTGGCCGGCAGCTTTGAACCGGACGCCATGGACATGGATGTCCACGCCCTGCACCAAGGCTTCCTGCGCGGCCTGAAGACGGTCGGGGGCAAGGTCGTCTGCCGGGCGGAGGTCGAAGGGCTGGCGCGCGTGGGCGACGCCTGGACCGTGACCACGCGCGGCGGTGAGACGTTCTCCGCGCCGGTCGTCGTCAATGCCGCCGGGGCCTGGGCCGATGTCATCGCGGAGCTGGCCGGTGTCCCGGCGCTGGGCCTGACGCCGAAGCGGCGCACCGGTATCATGATCGACCTGCCGAGCGGTCTGTCGCCCTCCGGCTGGCCGCTGGCCGGGGACCTGAGCGAAACCTTCTACATCAAGCCGGACGCCGGCCGCCTGATGCTGTCGCCCGCCGACGCG
>CAZFRK010000245.1:0-5358 GCA_964521375.1 uncultured Rhodobacterales bacterium | reverse complement strand
GCCCTTGATGGGGCGGGTCTCGACGTGATCGCCCACCACCTTCAGGAAACGTTCGGGGGAGGCGGACAGGAGATGCGCCCCGCCGAACCGCCCCATGGCGGCGAAAGGCGCGGGCGACAGGGCGCGAAGGCGCCGCCACAGGTCGAAGGGCGAGAGGCCGGGCGGCAGGTCGGCCAGGAACCGCTGGGTGATGTTGGCCTGGAAGATGTCCCCGGCGTGGATGAAGTCGATGGCCGCCTGGACGCGGGCGGCGGCCTCCTCCGGGGTCTGCTCGGCACGAACGGGCGTGGTGGCGGTCGACGGCGGGGGAAGCGGGCCGGTTCCCAGGCGCGCGGCCAGGGCCTCGGCCTTGGCCTTGGCCCCCGGCAGGGCGCTGACGGTCAGGGTCCGCTCTTGATGGTCGAAGGCGACGACCAAGTCATAGAGGCCGAAGGCGGCGTCCGGGGCGCCGATGTCGTCGGCGCGGGGGGCCGGCAGAGCCTCGAGGTGGCGGCCCGCCTCGTAGGACAGCCAACCGGCGATGCCGCCCGCGAACGGTACGTCGGACGGCGCGGGACGGGGCAGGCGCGCCACCAGGGCGTCGAGGGCGGCGAAGGGATCGGCGGGATCGACGATGACCTCCGCCGGGTCCACGCAGAGGAAGGACCAGCGGCCTCGCGGCCCCTCGGCGGCGGAATTCAGGAGGAGCGCGCCCTCGGTCCCAGCGAAGGGGGCGAAGGCGACGACCGGGTCCCGCCAGGGCAGGCGAAGGGTATGATGGCCTGTCATCCAGATGCCCTTCTCGTCAGGGCCGGGCGTCGGCGCGGACCTGAGGACCCCCCGGGTCAGGCCCAGGGGCGGCGGTGGCCTTGAGAGACGACCGCGCCCGTCCGTCTACTTGCTGCCGTCGGGGCTCATCTTCAGGGCTTCGATGAAGGCGGTCTGCGGAATTTCGACCTTGCCGAACTGGCGCATCCGCTTCTTGCCCTCCTTCTGCTTCTCCAGCAGCTTGCGCTTACGGGTCACGTCGCCGCCGTAGCACTTGGCGGTCACGTCCTTGCGCATGGCGGAGATGGTCTCGCGGGCGATGACCTTGCCGCCGATGGCCGCCTGGATGGGGATCTTGAACATATGCTTGGGGATCAGGTCCTTCAGGCGTTCGCAGATCTGGCGGCCGCGGAAGTCGGCCTGCGAGCGGTGGGCCAGGAAGGCCAGCGCGTCCACGGGCTCGGCGTTGACCAGGATCGAGACGCGCACCAGATCGCTTTCGCTGTAGCCTTCGACTTCGTAGTCGAAGCTGGCGTAGCCCTTGGAAATCGACTTCAGGCGGTCGTAGAAGTCGAAGACGATTTCGTTCAGCGGCAGGCGGTAGACGGCCATGGCCCGGTTGCCGACGTAGGTCAGGTCCATCTGTTCGCCGCGCCGTTCGGTGCAGAGCGCCAGGATGTTCCCCAGGTATTCGTCGGGCACCATGATGGTCGCCTTGACCCACGGTTCCTCGATGAACTCGATGTGCGTCAGGTCGGGGAAGTCCGCCGGGTTGTGCAGTTCCTTCACCGATTTGTCACGCATATGCATGCGATAGACGACGCTGGGCGCGGTGGTGATGAGGTCGAGGTCGAATTCGCGGTCCAGACGCTCCTGAATGATCTCCATATGCAGGAGGCCCAGGAAGCCGCAGCGGAAGCCGAAGCCGAGCGCGGTCGAGTTCTCCGGCTGATAGTCGAAGCTGGAATCGTTCAGGCGCAGCTTGGCGAGGCTGTCGCGCAGCCGTTCGTAGTCGCTGGCGTCGACCGGGAACAGGCCGCACCAGACCACGGGAATGGACGGCTTGAAGCCCGGCAGGGGCTCGGTCGCGGGCTTCTGGTCGTTGGTGATGGTGTCGCCGATCTGGGTGTCGGCCACGGTCTTGATGCCCGCCATCAGGAAGCCGAGCTGACCGGCGGTCAGGTCGTCGGTCTCCACCAGCTTGGGCGTCATCTGGCCGACCTTGTCGACCTGATGGACGGCGCCCGTCTGCATCATGCGGATCTTCATGCCCTTCTTGATGCGGCCCTGCTTGACGCGGATCAGGATGATGACGCCCAGGTAGGGGTCGTACCAACTGTCCACCAGCATGGCCTGAAGGGGGGCCTCGGTGTCGCCCTTGGGCGACGGCAGATGCTTGACGATGGCTTCCAGGACGTCGGGGACGCCGAGGCCGGTCTTGGCGGAAATTTCCACCGCGTCGTCGGTCGGGATGCCGATCACGTCCTCGATCTGCTCCTTCACGCGCGGCACGTCGGCGGCGGGCAGGTCGACCTTGTTGAGGACGGGGACGATCTCGTGGTTGGCCTCGATGGCCTGATAGACGTTGGCGAGCGTCTGCGCCTCCACCCCCTGCGAGGCGTCGACCACCAGCAGGGAGCCTTCGCAGGCGGCCAGGGACCGGCTGACTTCATAGGCGAAGTCCACGTGGCCCGGGGTGTCCATCAGGTTCAGTTCGTAGGTGCGCCCGTCCTTGGCCTCGTAGGTCAGGCGGACGGCCTGGGCCTTGATGGTGATGCCGCGTTCGCGCTCGATATCCATGGAATCGAGCACCTGCTCCTTCATTTCGCGGTCGGTCAGACCGCCGCAGAGCTGGATCAGCCGGTCGGCCAGGGTCGACTTGCCGTGGTCGATATGGGCAATGATCGAGAAGTTCCGGATATGGGACAGGTCGCTCATGATGATCGGACGGCTCGTCAAATAGGGGCTGGGGGGAGTTCGCCGGACCATAGGGCCAAACCCCGTCAACGGCAACGCCCGCGTTGAGGTCGCCGCGACCCATGCTATATGGTGCGGCGGTCACGCCTTGGGAGGCTTCATGCTCGTCGAAATCACGCCGGACGGCTTCGGCCTGGATCTGGACATCGTCTACGCCACCGACCGCAACTTCACCGGCACGCCGGTCTACGCCCGCCCCGCCTGCTTCCTGGTCGAGGAGGCGGCGGACTACCTGCGCCGCGCCGTGGCCCTGGCCGCGCCGCTGGGCTATCGCCTGAAGGTGTTCGACGCCTTCCGCCCCGCCGAGGCGCAATGGAAGCTGTGGGACCATACGCCCGATCCCGAGTTCATCGCCGATCCCCGGCGCGGCTCGCCGCACTCCATGGGCGCCGCCGTCGACCTGACGCTGGTCGACGTGGAGACGGGCCGCGACCTGGACATGGGCACCGGGTTCGACGACCTGCGGCCCCTGTCGCACCACGGCGTGACCGAGGTGTCGCCGGAGGCGCAGGCCAACCGCATGATGCTGCTGGGCCTTATGACGGCCGCCGGGTTCGACTTCTTCCGCAATGAATGGTGGCACTATCAGCTGTTCAACGCCCGCGCCCGCTATCCCGTGCTCAGCGACGGCGCGGCGGGCACGCGGATGATGTAGGACCCATGGCCCGATGCTGATCCTGGCCTTCGATACCGCCGGCAACGGCTGTTCCGCCTGCCTGTGGCGGGATGGCGCCATCCTGGCCGCGCGGGCCGACGCCATGGCGCGCGGCCAGGCCGAGGCCCTGGTGCCGATGGTCGACGCGGTGATGGCCGAGGCCGGAGCCGATTTCGCCGCCCTGGACCGTATCGCCGTCACCGTCGGGCCGGGGTCCTTCACCGGCCTGCGGGTCGGGGTGGCGACGGCGCGCGGCCTGGGCGTGGCGCTGGGCAAGCCGGTGTGGGGGGTGACGACGCTGGAAGCCTTCGCCCATGCCCTGCCCGAGGCCGACCGCGCCGCCGGAACCGTGCTGGCCGCCATCGACGCGCGGCGCGAGGACATCTACCTCCAGCCGTTCCGCGCCCCCGACCTTACCCCGCTGGGGGAGCCGGTCGCCGCGCTGGCCGAAGGCGTGCCGGGCCTGCTCGCCCTGCGTCTGGCCGACGCGCCGGTGATCGCCTGCGGGGACGCCGCCGATCGCCTGGACGGCCTGGAGGGGGTGTCGACCGTGCGCCTCCAGCCGGTGATCGAGGCGCCGGTGGTGGCCGTCATCGCCGCGACGCGCCCCCTTCCGCCGGGGCCGCCGTCGGCGCTTTATATTCGTCCGCCGGACGCCGCCCTGCCGGTCAACGGCGGACGGCTGCGCCCATGACCGGTCCCGTCATCAGTCCGGCGGGGGTGGCCCATGCCGCCGTCCTGGCGGCGGTGCACGCCGAAGCCTTCGACGAGCCGTGGGCCGAGGACGATCTGCGGGCGCTGCTGGCCGATCCGGGGGCCGCGGTCGTGATCGCCGAGGACGCCGCCGGGGAACCGACGGGGTTCATTCTCTGCCGCCGCGTGGTCGACGAGGCCGAGGTCCTGACCATCGCCGTCCGCCCGGCGTGGCGCCGCCAGGGCATCGCCGCCGCCCTCATGCGGGCCTGCGGCGTCCGTCTGGCCGACCAGGGGGCGGCGACGCTGTTCCTGGAAGTGGCCGAGGACAACGCGCCCGCCCGCGCCCTCTACGAGATCCTCGGCTTCGCGCCCGTGGGGCGGCGCAAGGGCTACTACGCGCGGCCCGGCGCGGCCCCGGTGGACGCCTTCGTCCTGGCCGCCGACCTGCCGCTGGACGACGACTGACCTACAGGCGTTCGATTACCAATACGTGTACTTCTTCCCCGGCCCCGTCTTCCGGGGCGCAGGCGAGTATCCGGTGTCCCATTTCTTGAACCGAGCGCGGCACGTTTTCCAGGGGTTCAGTGCCCTGGAGGCGGACTTTTGCCGTGCTGCCCGGCGGCATGCGCTCCAGCAGGAGTTTCGTCTTGACGAAGGTCATGGGGCATACTTCACCCGTTATATCCAGAAAGTAGTCCGTTTCTTGGGTTGAATGCACGGTATTCTCCATTACTGGAAAAAGAGATGTTGCGGACGCTCTCTCCAGCGAATATATAGCGGTCAAATTCGATGAAGACGAGGTATCCTGGATGTCCGAGCCGATGACCGACAAAGAAATGCTTTCCCTGACCGCCGAGATCGTGGCCGCTCATGTGGGCAATAACTCCGTTCCGGTGGCGGAGCTTCCCCAGCTCATCCATGATGTGCACAAGGCGCTGACCACGGTCGGCCAGCAGCCGATTCAGCCCGAACGCCCGCAGCCGGCCGTTCCGGTGAAGAAGTCGGTGACGCCGGACTACATCATCTGCCTGGAAGACGGCAAGAAGCTGAAGATGCTGAAGCGTCACCTCAAGACGGCGTACAACATGACGCCCGAGGAATATCGCGACCGCTGGGGTCTGCCCGCGGACTATCCGATGGTCGCTCCCAACTACGCCGAGCACCGCTCCAGCTTGGCCAAGAAGATCGGCCTGGGCACCAAGGCGCGGCGCCGCGGCGCCAAGGCGTCCTGAGCCCTTGGCCTTGTCTTGATGGAAAAGCGCCGTGGCGGTCACCGCCACGGC
>CAZFRK010000244.1:0-5365 GCA_964521375.1 uncultured Rhodobacterales bacterium | reverse complement strand
CGCCTTGGCTTCCTGGGCGGCGGTCGGGGCGGCGGCCCAGAGGACGATTTCCCCGGCCTTGACGGCCTCGGCGAACTCCTCGGTGTCGGGCAGGCTGACCACCTCGTCGAAGATTTCCTTGAGCGCGGCGGCGCCGACGCCCGCCGCGGTCAGTCCGGCGATGGCCGCGCCCAGCGAGCCGCTGGACAGCGCGATCACCGTTCCGGCGACCAACGGCACCTCGTAGCGGGTTTCCGTCAGCAGGGGTAGCAGGCGATCCTGCCAGGACTGGCCGTCTCCGGCGGCGGCCTCGATCGCTTCGTGGGACGACAGGACCGACAGGTCCTGATGGTCGAAGCCGTCCTTCAGGAGGTCCTTGATGCAGGCTTCCAGCGGCGCGGGGCGGGAAAAGATGCCGACCACCTCGCGGGTCTGGCGGGGCGCGGACGCGGTATCGGTCACGGCGGCTCGGTCCTATGGCAAGGGGTGGGGCCGGGGATGGTGGGCACACCATATCGCTTGGCGCCCGGCGCGTGAAGGACCGGCATTCTGCCGCGGCGTGCACGCGATGCCTAGCCCTGCGTGGGCGGCATTTGCTATTTTGCCCCGCCTCCTTCCCCCTGTCAGAAAACGGAGCGGCTGTGACCAGCCTCGCCCCCTTGACCGAAACACCGTCCGAGATCGCGATCCCCGAGGGCAGCACGCCCATGATGGCCCAGTATCTGGCCATCAAGGCCGAGCATGCCGACTGCATCCTGTTCTACCGCATGGGGGACTTCTACGAGCTGTTCTTCGACGACGCGGTGAAGGCGGCCGAGGCGCTGGACATCGCGCTCACCAAGCGCGGCAAGCACCTGGGCGAGGACATCGCCATGTGCGGCGTGCCGGTCCATTCCCACGAGGCCTACCTTCAGAAGCTCATCCGCAAGGGCTTCAAGGTGGCGCTCTGCGAGCAGATGGAAGACCCCGCCGAGGCCAGGAAGCGCGGCGGCAAGACCCTGGTCCGGCGCGAGGCCGTGCGCATCATCACGCCGGGCACCCTGACCGAGGACAGCCTGCTCGATTCCCGGCGCCACAACTATCTGGCCGCCGTCGCCGAGGCGGCGGGCGCCCTGGGTCTGGCCTGGGTCGATGTGTCGACCGGCGACTTCCGGGTCCAGCCCGTCTCCCTGAAGATGCTGGGCGCCGCCCTGGCCCGCCTCGAACCCGGCGAGCTTCTGGTCCCCGACCGCCTGATCCAGGGCGAGGCCCTCTACGAGACCTTCGGGGAATGGCGCGACATCCTGTCGCCCCTGCCGGGCAGCCGCTTCGACAGCCAGAACGCCCGCAAGCGCCTGGAAGCCCTGCATGGGATCAAGGATCTGGACGGCCTGGGGGCTTTCTCGCGGCCGGAGGTGGCCGCCGCCGGGGCCTTAGTCGACTATGTGGAGCTGACGCAAAAGGGGCGCCTGCCGCGCCTGTCGCCGCTGCGCCAGATGGCCGAGGGCGCGGCCATGGAGATCGACGCCGCCACGCGGCGCAATCTGGAGCTTCTGGAAACCCTGACAGGCGAACGGCGCGGCTCGTTGCTCAGCGTCATCGACCGCACCGTGACCGGGGCCGGGGCGCGCCTGTTGAGCGACTGGCTGTCGGCGCCGCTGACCGACCCCCAGGCCATCGCCGCCCGCCTGGACGCGGTGCAGGCCTTCGTCGACGAAGGCGCCTTGCGCGACGGCATCCGTGACCGCTTGAAGCGGTGCCCCGACGTGGGGCGCGCCCTGTCGCGCCTGTCTCTGGGGCGCGGCGGGCCACGCGACCTGGCCGCCGTGCGCGACGCCCTGGCCGAGGTGCCGGGCCTGCGGGTGGCGCTGAACGGGGCGGCGATGGGCGCGCCGCCGCCGCTGCTGGCCGAGACCGCCGACCGGCTAGGGCGCCATGACGCGTTGGTCGACCGCCTGGGCCGCGCCCTGGGGCCGGACCTGCCCATGCTGGCCCGCGACGGCGGCTTCATCGCCGAAGGTTATCATGCCGCGCTCGACGAATTGCGCGTCCTGGCGACGGAGAGCAAGCGCCTGATCGCCGGACTTCAGGCGCGCTACGTCTCCGAGACGGGCATCGACAGCCTGAAGATCAAGCACAACAACGTCATCGGCTATCACATCGAGGTTCCGGCCAAGCGCGCCGACCCGATGATGGACAAGGACGGCCCCTTCATCCATCGCCAGACCATGGCCAACGCGGTGCGCTTCACTACCGTCGAGCTGTCGGAATTGGAAGACAAGCAGCGCGGCGCCGCCGACAAGGCCCTGGCCCTGGAGCAGGAGCTGTTCCTTAATCTGGTGGGCGAGGTGACGGCGCGCGCCGACGCCGTGGCCGAGGCCGCCGACGCCCTGGCGACGCTGGATGTCTTCGCCGGTCTGGCCGATCTGGCGGTGGAGCGGCGGTGGACCCGACCGGAGGTGGTGGAGGGCACCGCCTTCGAGATCACCGACGGGCGCCATCCGGTGGTCGAGGCGGCGCTGGAGCGGGCGGGCGACGGCCCCTTCGTCGCCAACGGCTGCGACCTGTCGGACGGGCAACGCCTGTGGCTCATCACCGGCCCCAACATGGCCGGTAAGTCCACGTTCCTGCGGCAGAACGCCCTGATCGCCGTGCTGGCGCAGATGGGCGCCTATGTCCCGGCGGCGCGGGCGCGCATCGGCTCGGTGGACCGCCTGTTCTCGCGGGTCGGCGCCGCCGACGATCTGGCGCGCGGACGCTCCACCTTCATGGTGGAAATGGTCGAGACCGCCGCCATCCTCAATCAGGCCACCGAGCGGTCCCTGGTCATCCTGGACGAAATCGGGCGCGGTACGGCCACCTTCGACGGCCTGTCCATCGCCTGGGCCAGCGTCGAACATATCCACGACATGAACCGCTGCCGGGCGCTGTTCGCCACCCACTACCACGAACTGACGCAATTGGCCGCCAAGCTGGACAACCTGTCCTGCCATTCCATGCGGGTGAAGGAATGGAAGGGCAATATCGTCTTCCTGCACGAGGTCCAGGCCGGGGCCGCCGACCGCTCCTATGGCATCCACGTCGCCAAGCTGGCCGGATTGCCGCCCGCCGTTCTCAGCCGGGCGGAAGACGTGCTGCACCGTCTGGAAAACTCGGAAAGCGGCTCGGCGACGGCCAAGCTGGCCGACGACCTGCCGCTCTTCGCCGCCATGGCGAGAAAGGCCAAGCCCGCCCCGGAGCCGGAGGACGACGCCGGTCCCCATCCCCTGGAAGAGGCCCTGAAGACCCTGAACCCCGACGACCTGACCCCCCGTCAGGCGTTGGAGGAACTCTATCGCCTGCGGGGACTGGTGACGGAATGACCGACAGCCGTTTGCCCATCTTCACCCGCTCCATCGCCTGCGTGGTCCTGCGCCGCGCCGTCGGGGGCGTCGCGGAAGTGCTGCTCATGAAGCGGGCGGGCGGGCCGATGGCGGGGATCTGGTCGCAGGTGACGGGCGGCATCGACCCCGGCGAAACGGCGTGGCAGGCCGCCCAGCGGGAGGTGGAGGAAGAGACCGGCCTGACGGTCGAGACCCTCTATTCCGCCGGTTGGTGCGATCACTTCTACAACCCGGCGGAGGACGCCGTGGAAGTGGTGCCCATCTTCCTGGCCGAGGTCGGGGCGGTGGCGGAGGTCGTCACCAACCATGAACATTCGAGCTACCAGTGGCTGCCGCTCGACGACGCCATCGACCGCGTCGCCTTCCATGGCCATCGCGTGGCGCTGGACAACGTCCGCCGCACCTTCGTCGAGGCCGCCCCGCCCGACTGGCTGAAGATCTCGACCTACGCGCGCTAGGGGGCGCGGGGTGAAGGGGATTGGACCCATGGAGGCAGCGAGGCACAGAGACCAAAAAAACAAACGTTCGACACGGAGCGCACGGAGGGGACTGTGTCATCGCGCTCCCGATGTGTGCCATGTGACTTGAAGGCGCGCTTCGCGCGCAGAGAATTGGGCTTTCGGGATTTCGGGACAAGACCACGGCCTTGCGTCCGCACGGTCTCCTCCGTGATCTCCGTGCCTTCTCCGTGTCCTCTGTGATCCAGTTCTCCTTTTTTGGTTTCAGAGCCTTATTCCTGGCTCAGATCAGCCGATCCGGTGCCGGTCCAGGAAGGCGCGAGCGGTGTCGCTCAAGGGGTGGGATTTGCGGGTCGCCTCGTTCATCTGCACGATGACGGTATCCGCCGTCGCCACGCAACGCCCGTCCTGGAAAATCCCCTGGGCCAGGCCGATGGAGCTGGTGCCGACCTTGGTGATGCCGCTGCCGATGTCGACGCGGCCCGGCCAATGGGCCTCGGAGACGAAGCGCAGCGACAGGTTGGCGATGACGAAGGCCGCGCCCTCGGCGGTCAGGGGCGTCGCCGGGTCGAGCAGGAACTCCACCCGTCCCGTCTCCAGGAAGGTGTTGAAGACGGCGTTGTTGACGTGCCCCTGCCGGTCGGTGTCGGCGTAGCGCACCTTGTCGAAGGTCCGGAAGGGGAACCCGTCGAGGGTCGGAAGAGAAACGGCGGGCATAGTGCCTCCCGGGTCGTTATTGCTGTCCCTGTTGCGCCTTGCCGCCGGTGGCGGTCAGCGTCACGGTGTCCCCGGCGATGACGAAGGACACGCTGCCGTCGCTGGCGGCGTAGGTCCAGGTCTCGACGGGGCCGAGCTTGTCCACCTCGTCGGGGTCGCCGAGGGCGGCGCGCAGCTCGGCCTTGGTTCCGGCGCCTTCGGCCTTGGCGATGATCTCGTCCTTGGCCGGGTCGCAGGCGGTCAGCGTCAGGGCCAGGGGCAGGGCGCAAAGCGCGGTCAAGAGGCGGCGCATGGGGACTCCTTTGGGTGGCGCGGCAAGACGGGCATTGTCCCGGCGCGGGGCCGTCCTGGCAAGGCCGGAGCGCGCGGCGGCCTGCCCCAGGGGCAACCTTGCGCGGTGCCGGAGGGCGCTTTACCTTCCTGGGCAAGCGCCTCGCAAACGCATCAAGGACGGAACCGAATGAAGTTCGAGGGAACGGACACCTACGTCGCCACGGAAGACCTGATGGTCGCCGTCAACGCCGCCATCACCCTGCAACGCCCGCTGCTCATCAAGGGCGAGCCGGGCACCGGCAAGACCGTGCTGGCGCAGGAGGTGGCCGCCAGCCTGGGCCTGCCGCTCATCCCCTGGCACATCAAGTCGACCACCAAGGCCCAGCACGGCCTGTATGAATACGATGCCGTCTCCCGCCTGCGCGACAGCCAGTTGGGCGAGGAAAAGGTCCACGACATCGCCAACTACATCAAGCCGGGCAAGCTGTGGGAAGCCTTCGAGACGGGCCGCGCCGTCCTGTTGATCGACGAGATCGACAAGGCCGACATCGAATTCCCGAACGACCTCCTGCAGGA
>CAZFRK010000243.1:0-5379 GCA_964521375.1 uncultured Rhodobacterales bacterium | reverse complement strand
CGCCGCCGCATGGCGTGGACGGCCATACCTGGCACCATCCCGACCAACAGCTTTTCGCCATCACCAAGCACGGCGTGGCGGCCTTCGCGCCGCCGGGCTATGTGACCGACATGCCCGCCTTCGACGACGTCCTGACGGATGACGAGATCTGGGCGGTCCTGGCCTTCATCAAGAGCCGATGGCCCGCCGAGGTGCGGGCCGAACAGGCCAAGCGGACCGCCGCCGCCGAACGAAGTTGAGGGGCCGAGGTCGGGGGAAGGGCGGTCCGGACCGGGCCGCCTCTTCGCCGCGGCACGCGGGTCGCTCAGGACGGTCGCCGTGCCTCGCCTTCGCTCCCGACCTCGCGTTCCCCCTCCACCGTCGGTGGGCTAGCGGGCAGGAGGTGAACGTAGAAGGTCGTTCCCTGGCCTTCGGCGGAGGAGACGGAAATGCTGCCGCCGTGCCGGTCCGTGATGCGGCGGCACAGCGCCAGTCCGATGCCCGTGCCGTCGAACTCGTCGGATGTGTGAAGGCGCTGGAAAATCTTGAAGATGCGGTCGTGGTGTTCCTGGGGAATACCGATGCCGTTGTCGCCGACGCTCAGGACGACGGACTCCGGGGTCGCCTCCAGGCCGACCCGGATGGTCGGCGGAACGCCGGGCCGCCGGTACTTGAGGCCGTTCTCGATCAAATTCTGGGCGAGGCTGGTCAATTGCCCGGCGTCCCCCAGGACCCAGGGGCCGGGATCGTCCGACTTCGGGGCGACGGTCACCTCGGCGCTGGCGCCGGTGATGGAGGCCGTCAAATTCTCCACGGCGGTCCGGACGGCGGCCCGGAGGTCGGTGGGCTCCAACTCCCGGCCCTGGGTTTCGACCCTTGAGAACAACAGAAGGTCGTGAACCAGGCTGGACATGCGCATTGCGCCGCTGACGGCGAAGTCGATGTATTCGCGCGCGGTGGCGTCCAGCTGTTCGCCGTAGCGCCGATCCAGGAGTTGCAGGAAGCTCGAGATGGTGCGCAGCGGCGCCTGGAGGTCGTGCGAGGCGACATAGGCGAACTGCTGAAGGTTGGCGTTGGACGTTTCCAGCGCCGTGGTCTTGTCCAGAAGCTCCTGTTCCATGCGCTTGCGGTCGGTGATGTCGGAGACGAAGGCGAAGGCCGTGGTCGCCCGTCCGTCGGCGTCGTGCAGGGTGGTGGCGCTGAAATGGGCGATCACGATCCCCCCGTCCTTGCGGCGCAGCGTGGTGTCGTAGAGACGGTGGTTGGTGTTCGACTGGCGGGCGATCTGCGCCAGCATGATGACCGCGCCCTCTTCCGTGCAGAAATGGGTCGGCGGACGACCGACCATCTCGTCCTCGGCGTATCCCAGCATGGAGGCCAGGCTCTTGTTCACTTCGACCGTCAACCCGGTGGCCGGATCGACGCGCCAATACCCTTCCGCCGTGCCGTCGACCATGGCGCGATAGCGCGCCTCGCTATGGGCCAGGGCGCGCGCCGTCAACAGTTGGTCCTGCCGCCGCGACACGAACAGAAGCGCGGCGCCGATGGTCATGGCCAGCGCCAGCCCCACCGCCATGGCGAGCGTCGTGGCGTTCTGGCCGCCAAAGGCGGAGGTGCCCGGCGTTGGGGAAAAGGTCTTGATGCGCCATGTCTGACCGGCGACCTCGACGACGCGCGTGGCGACCAGGGCGCCGGACACCGGGGGGGCGGCGGCCCTGAGGATGACCCTCTTTCCCGCCACCGTCGGTCCACCACCGCCGCTGACTTCGATCTCCAGGGGACGGGGACCCCAGTTCCCGACAATACCGTTCAGAAGCGTCGAGACGTGGAGGCCCATGGCGACCCAGCCACGCAGGGCGTGGCGCTTCTGTTCCACCGTTTCGATGGGAAAGAACGGGCGGTAGACGGGCGCGAAGATCAGGGCGTCGGCGCTCGTCTTGTTGGTGGTCAGTAGGCGCAGCGGGTCGGTCATGACCGGCTGCCCGGAATCGCGAGCAGCCTCGGCGGCGGCTTTTCGCCGGGCTTCCGCCGCCAAGTTGAAACCCAGGATTTGGTGCATGCGGTCATGGGGTTCGACGTGCGTGACGACAAAGGCGTCGGAGCCGTCGTCCCCTTTAGGATGGATGGTCAGTGTCGACACGATGGCGTCGCGCAGACGGTCTTCCTCCGTCGTCCACCGGGCGGCGGGAACATGAAGGATGAGCGCCATGGCATCGATGTCGGGAAAGCGGGCCCGCAGGTTCAGCCCGTCGAGATAGCTTTTCCAATCCTCGCGGTGGGCCGACGGGACGGTCCGCCAAAACCCCGCCGCGCCGCGCAGGACGGCGGTGCGCTCGGCGATGGCGTTGACCAGGGTGGACCGCCATGCGTCGGTGACGCGCTCGAAACGGGCCTGCTCCTCCTGCCGCCCGGCGTCGACCATCTGCCACCAGGTGAACAGCGCGGTCCCCAGGCTGCTCAGAAAGATCAGGGCGACGATGCTTCTTTGGCCGACGGACAGAAGGGATAGGGACGACAGCCCGGCGTGCCTCTGCCCGGAAGGGCGTTGGGTCACGGCATATCCTCACGCGGGCGGGTCAGGACGATGGTCGCGGCCACGACGGCAAGGGCGAGCCACGCCAACAGGGGAACGAAGTCGCTGTGGCGCTTCGAGGCCTCGGCTGTGGTGGGCGCGCTGGCCGAGGCGTAGATGGTCCATCCCCAGGTCGTGAATGGCTGAACGAAGGCGGCCCTTTGTCCCATGCGTCCTGTTTCCGTGTCGGTCCAATCATAGATCATCGTCCCGCCGCCGGATCGCGCCTGCTTTCGGATGGCCTGGATCATGGCCTCCTCGGCCTCGCTCAATGCCCCTTGATCGGACGCCATCCCTTGAACGTGGCGACGGGACTCCGGGAACAGCAAGGGGCGTCCAGCGGCGTCGATCACGCCGATTCCGCCGGATACGCCCTGAAAGCGGATGCCTTGCAGGCGGGCGAGCGCCTCCGATTGCAGGGTATCCTCCATGACCGCGGTGTATTCGCCGGCGCCGACCACCCAGTTCAAGGGCTTGAACAGGCGGACGTAGGCGATCTTGTCGCTCATGCGTTCAGGAGAGCGCGGGTTGTACCAGCGATAGTGAACGTAGCCGCCGCCCTCTGGTTGGAGGGCCGCGTCGACGAGGCGCCGCATGATGTAGGTGCCCTGATCGTCGCGGTTGTCCCACAGCGACGAACCCTCCAGCGACGGGGCCGTCGGCAGAAGGATGCAAAGGCCGTCCAGGCGGTCGATGAAATAGTATCCCCGTCCATTGAAGAAACGGGCGTCGCGCAGGGACTCCCGCAGCAGTTCGGCGACGCTCGAAGGGGCGACGCCGTGCGCCGTCAGGCCCCGCCATTGGGCGGACAGGATTTGGTGGGCCTGGTCGACCTGCTCGCCGATCATTTTCTTGACGCGGTCCTCCGCCGACGTCTGGGCGGCGCGGACATAGGCCTCGGCGGATTCCGCTTCCGACCGCAGACGCGTGCGCGCCAACTCTTCCAAGGCCATGGCGGGGTGGGCGGACTGGGGACCGTCATCGCGCGCCGCCACCCAAGGTAGGGCGATCGCCAGAATCACCGTCGGGGCCACTCTCATGGCCCATTTTCCCAGCAGCAGCATACGCACCCCGGTGTCCCCCCAGTCCCCCGCTCCCGTCTTGCGCGGGCTGAATGATCAAGAATACAAGGATAGCGAAGGGAAGGCCGATTCGCTATCGGGATCGACTATGCCGACGGGCGCTTCACGGCTAAGATGTCGGCGCGGACACAAGGGTCCGAGGCGGGGACGTCGCGGGCGTCGGACGGCGTCTCAGACCGTCTGTCGACGGTGGTCCTGGGCCATGTGGCGCGGATCGTGCATTCCCTCCTTCACGCCCCATTTGATCAGCAGGACGTTGACCGGCCAAGCCGCCAGAAGGCCGCAGGTCAGGGACACGAGGAGCGAGCTCCAGAACAGCGGCTGGGACGGCGACGCCGAGGCCGCGAGCCAGAGGGCGGTGGTGATGGCGACCACCTCCATGACCGTGATGGAGGCCGTTTCCGAGGCGAAGGCGTCCCACAGCGCCTGTGTCTTGGGAATGCCTTCCTGCATCAGGGGACCGGCGGTCATGACGTATCCGAAGGCGTAGGCGAGGCAGAAGGTGATGCCCGCCACCCACCAGGTTCCCAGGGACAAGGCCACGGCGGCGACGAGGACGCCGGTGACCTCGCCGGCTCCGCAGCCCGAATAGCAGTGGCAGACCGAGCGCCAGCCGCGCCGCCAAAGTGAATCCCGGGTGATCTGCTTGCGTCCGGTCGTCCAGTAGACATACAGACCCAGGGGGCCGGAGTAGGCGACGGTCAGCAGCCACACCCAGTGCATCAAAGGCATGATTTCCGGATTCCGCGCGCGCAGGTCCCAGGCCAGGACGGCGACGCTGATCGCGTTCAATGCCAGCCAAGCCCACAAGACATGCGGCTGGCCGAGAAACTGGACGAACGAGGCGGCCAAGGTGTCCTCCGAACCATGGTGTCTGATTCGGGAACGGCGGCGGTGCGAAGCAGGTTCCCGGACGAGCCGCCCGCCGGGAGCGCGTCCGCGGCGTGGCGGCTAGACCCGGCGCCACAATCCGCCGTCGGTGACCAGGAAGTCGACACGCCCGTCCACCAGCGCCTTGATGGCTTCGGCGGGACGATTGACGATCGGTTCCTCGTGCACGTTGAAGCTGGTGTTGACCAGGACCGGCGTGCCCGTCTCCTCGGCGAAGGCCTTCAAGATGTCGTGATAGAGCGGATTCTGCTCCCGCGTGATGGTCTGCGGGCGGGCGGAATGGTCGACATGGACGACGGCGGCGATCTTCTCCCGCCACTCCGGCTTGACGCCCGTTGTGATGGTCATGAAGCGGCAGGCGTAGGTATTGGCGGGCGTCATGTCGAAGACCTCCGCCGCGCGGTCGGCCAGGACGACGGGGGCGAAGGGCATGAATTCGGTCCGTGACAGGCGGCGGTTCAGTTCGTCGTGGGTTTCGCGCCGAGACGGATTGGCCAGGATCGTCCGCGCGCCGAGGGCGCGGGGACCGTATTCCATGCGTTCGGAATAGATCGCCCCGATTTCCCCGCGGGCCAGATGCAGGGCGGCGCTCAGCGGGTCGGTGCTGGCCTTGGCGATGCCGGGCGTCGCGGCCAGGGCCTCCTCGGCCTCGCCGCGGTAGTCGCGGCCCAGGTACATGGTGTCCAGGCGATAGCGGTGCTCCAGCCACGCCTCCATGCCGTCGTGTTCCAGAAGGGCGCCGAGCCCCGCGCCCAGCGACAACCCCTCGTCGCCCATGGGCGGCACGACGAACACCTCCTCCAGGCCCAGGTCCTCGGCCAGGCGGCGGTTCAGCTTGACGTTGGCGAAGACGCC
>CAZFRK010000242.1:0-5384 GCA_964521375.1 uncultured Rhodobacterales bacterium | reverse complement strand
CGGCGGGCAGGAACAGCCAGGGGGCCTGTTCGATGGCGCGGATGTTCTGGGCGTCCTGCAACAGGATGCCCCAACTGACCGACGGCGGACGCAGGCCGAGGCCGATGAAGGAGAGCGCCGTTTCCGACAGGATCATGTAGGGGAAGCTGATGACCAGATCGACGATGATGTAGCTGGTGAAGCTGGGCAGCAGGTGGCGCCCGATGACGCGGCTGGCCGAGGCGCCCGACAGTTCGGCGGCCAGAACGTAGTCTTCGCCGCGTTGTGTCAGCAGGTGACTGCGCACGCGGCGGGCCAGGGTAGGCCAGCCGACCAGACCGAAGATCAGGGTCATGGCGAAATAGACCTGAACGTTCGACCATTCGCGCGGGAAGGCGGCGGCCAAGCCCATGTAGAGCGGGATGACGGGGACCACGCGGACGATCTCCGTCACGCGCTGGATGGCGCCGTCGATCAGGCCGCCGAAATAACCCGCCGCGCCGCCGATGACCAGGGCCAGGACAAAGGCGACCATGACGCCCAGAATGCCGATGGACAGGCTGGTGCCGGTGGCGAAGAGGGTGCGGGAAAAGAGGTCGCGGCCCAGTTCGTCGGTGCCGAACAGGTGGATCATGCCGTCGTCGACGCCGAACAGATGGATGTCGGTGTCGATCAGGCCGAACAGGGAATAGCTCTCGCCGGAGACGAAGAACCTGAGGTAACGGCGCGTTTCCGGGTCCTGCTCGGTGATCGGGCGCAGGGTCACCGGATGGCGCGACGTCTTGATGCCGTGCAGGAAGGGACGCAGGGAGGCGCCCTTGTGGTCCCACAACATGGGCAGTTGCGGTGGCGCCATGACGGCGGCGCGGTCGCGCGTCGTCGGGCCGTAGGGAGCGACCACGTCGGCGAAGGCCCCGGCCAGCACCATGACCAGCAGGACGGCGGCGCCGACCATGGCCATGCGGTGGCGGCGAAAGCGCCACCAGACCAACTGCCATTGGCTGGCCGTATAGTACTTGGCGGCCTTGGCGTCGATCTCGGGCGCGGTGGTCGCCGTCTCGGTCGTCACGGCGGCGGAGGTGCTGTCGGTCACGGGCTCAGCCTCCCTGCAACTTGACGCGCGGGTCGAGCAGGGCGAGCGCCACGTCCGACACGAAATTCATGACGACGATGAAGAAGGTGAGCATCAGCAGGATCGCCCCGGCGACGTACATATCGAGGTCGAGGTAGCTCTGGATCAGAAGCTCGCCCAGTTCCGGCAGGCTGAGGACCAGGGCGACGATGGGGAGTTCGGAAAAAACGCGGTTGACGTCGAAGCCGATGGTGGAAACCACCGGGTTCAGCGCCAATCGGGCGGGGTACTTCAGCAGCAGGCGCCATTCCGGCAGACCGCGGGCGCGGGCGGCGGTGACCGACAGTTTGTTCAACTCGTCCAGCATGGTCGCCCGGACCGTCTGAAGCTGCAACGCCGTCGCCGACCAGGCAAGAACAACGGCGGGCACCAAAAGGTGCGCGGCCAGGTCTCCGGCCTTGGCGAAGGACCAAGGGGCATCCACTTGGTCAGGGGAGAAGAGACCGCCGACCGAGGTTCCGAACACCGTCACGCTGGCATAGAGCAGGATCAGCGCCAGCAGGAAGTTGGGCAGCGCCAATCCCAGGTAACTGAAGACGGTCAAGCCATAGTCCGCCGCCGAATGACGTTTGACGGCGGCATAGATGGCGATCGGGATGGCCAGCAGATAGGTCAGGAGAAGCGTCGCGTAGAGCAATGCCAGGGTGAGCAGAAGCCGCTCGCCGATGACGTTGTTCACCGATGTCTCGAAGGCGAAGGACTGTCCGAAGTCGAAGTCCGTCAGGATGCCGCCGATCCAATCCAGGTAGCGTTCCGGGGCCGGACGATCAAGGCCGAACTGGATGCGGATGTTTTCGATGTCGGCCTGGGTCACGTTGACCCCGGACCCCGAGAACTTGCGGAAGGCGTAGCGGTCCGCGTAATCGCCAGGCGGCAATTCCATGATGGCGAAGACCATGACGGAAACCGCGACCATGGTGACGATCATGCCGACGGCGCGCTGGGCGAGGAAACGAAGCATCGAGGAAACGCCTTTCACAAGCTCCCTAAGCGGCGGAGCCGGGGCGGGGACATGGTGTCCGTCGCCCGCCCCGGTGTCGCTAGGCCACCGACCCTACTTCATCAGGAACCACTGCGTGGCGCGGTAGGGGTAGGTCCAGTAGTAGTCGTAGGACTTGGCCTTCAAGGTGTGGTAGTTGCCCAAGGCGTTGCTGTGCATGATCGGGTTCACCACTTCGCCGACGGTGCCGACCTTCCACAGGTTCTTGACGTGGATGTCGACGATCTCGGTGCCCAGCTTGTCGGACTCCGGGGTGTTCATCGGCACGGAGACGAACTCGGCGGCCAGATCCCACAGGCGCTTGACGTCGGCGGGCGGCTCGATTCCTTCCTTGCCGTCCGACGTCTTCCACTCGGCCCAGGCGAAGCCGTTGCCCGGGTTGAAGTAGTCGCCGAAGGGCGGAACCATGGAGGTGCTGTCCTGGGATATCGTCGGCGCGGCGACGTTGTCGTTCTTCCAGGCCGTGATATCCAGGTCGTTGTTGTTGGCCGCCGCGCGGTATTCGTCGGAGGTCACTTCCTTCAGGTCGACGCGGACCCCGACGGCGCCCCAATAGTCGCGCACCAGTTCGTGCAGGCGCACCGGCGCCCCCTGGCTGGCGTAGGTCAGCTTGACCACCAACGGCTTGCCGTCGAAGCGTTCCAGGACGCCGTCGCCGTCGCTGTCCTTCAGGCCCATGTCGGCGAGACGCGCCTTGGCGGCCTCCACGTCGCGCTTGATCATGTAGGACTTCTGATCGTCGTTGACGAAGCGCACGGTGGTCGGCTCGGCCGGGGTGGACTGCATGGGCGTCGCCTGACCCAGGAAGACGACCTCGTTGATCTCGTCGCGGTCAAGGGCCAGGGACATGGCTTCGCGGAAGCGAACGTCGCCGAAGACCTTGCGCAGTTCCGGGTCCTTATGGGTGACGTTGAAGCCGTAGAAGATGTTTTCGCCGAGCGCCGGAGCCAGATCGACGGTGTAGCCGCCCTTGGACTCGTTTTCTTTCAGAAGCGGGAAGTCTTCGATGAAGATCGCCTGCTGCTTGAAGGTCACTTCACCGTTGGTGATCTTGAGGTTCTGGACCTCTTTGTCCTTCACGTATTGTTCGTCGATCTCGTTGATGTAGGGCAACTGGTTGCCCGCCGTATCGACCTGGAAGAAGTAGGGGTTGGCGACCAGATGGCGGCCGGTGGCCGTATCGGCGACGACGATGTGGGATTCCAGGGTCGGCGTGACCATGTCGGCGTCACCCGACAGCAGGGGCGTCGGGACGTCTTTCCAGTCGGAGCCGCCGTAGTACACCTTCAGCAGATCGACCCAGCTTTCCTTGCCCTTCTCGGCGGCCAGTTTGCCCGCGTTCGGGTTGTACTTGATGTGGAACCGCTTGAGGAAATGCTTGGGTTGGAACGGCTGGCCGAAGTCGACGGCGAAACGGTTCAGGATGCCCGGGGCGGGGACCGGGAAGGTCATCTTGACGGTCAGCGGGTCGATCGCTTCGACGGTCATCGGCTTGCCGCCGAACAGCCAGCGGTCCGGGGTCTTCGGGTAGATGTCCTTGTCGAGGATCAGGTCCTCGTACCAGAACACCACGTCCTCGGCGGTGAAGGGCGCGCCGTCGGACCACTTGTGACCCTTGCGCAGGGTGATGGTCAATTCGGTGAAGTCGTCATTCCACTGCCACGCCTTGGCGACGTTGGGGACCAGCGTCTGCAGATCGTCGTGGTAGCGCACGAAGTTGACGTGACGAATGGACAGCAGGTCGGAGGTGCCGGACTCGGTGCCCTTGGACAGACCGGTCAGGGTGCCGCCGTAGGTGCCGATCATCTCGTAGGGCGCCAGCACCAGCGGCTCTTCCGGCAGGCGCTCGGCGACCGGCGGCAGGGTCTTGGGGTTGCCGGTGATGCGGGCGTTCAGCGCGGAGATGGCGGGGTTCTCGGCGAAGGTCAGGGCGCACTTGGCCTGGCTTTGCAGGGACGCCAGTTCGAACTGCAACGGATAGGCGGGCTTCAGATCCCGCAGGTCGGCGGCGGTCACCGCCGGGCAGGTCGACGCCAGGGCGGAGGTGGCGTAGAGCAGGGAGAGCGAGCCGAGGGAAACGGCAAGCCCGGCGCGCGGTCGAGCGGAATGGAACATTGAGTGCCTCGCGGTTGGTCGGATCGGACAGCGGAGAGCCGGGCCATGGGCGGACTGCCGAAGCCCACGAAACCGTCGCCGAAGCCCGCGCGGGGAACCAATGATCGTTTTCTGACACGTGGATTATGAGTTCATTTAAGTTTATAATCCTGGATTATGTCTATGACGGCACGGTTATGATGCCGCCGGTCGGAAAAGGAGCGGTCCGATGCTCGCCTACGCGCAGATCCGGGCCTTTAACGCGGTGGCGCGGGAGCGCAGCTTCTCCAAGGCGGCCAAGGCGTTGGGGATCAGTCAACCGGCGGTGACCGCCCAGGTCCGGCGGCTGGAGGCCGATCATGGGACGCAGCTGTTCGACCGCGGCGGCGGGCAGGGCGTACGACTGACCGAAACCGGCTTGCGGTTGTTCGCCGTCACACGGCAATTGGGGGACGTGGAGGATGCCGCCCTGGCCATCCTGCGCGGCGACGCCGGCCTGGACGGCGTCGACTTCCGAATCGCCACGGCCTCTCCCCAGGTGTTCTTGCCCCTCCTGGCGCGGGTGCGGCGGGCCTATCCCCGCGCCTCCATGCAGGTGGTCCTGGGGAGTACCGGCGAAGTCCTTGAGCGGCTGTTGGATCGCGACGTGGATATCGGCTTGGCGCCGGTGGAGGCAGAGGACGACCATCGCCTGCGCCTGATGCCCTTCATGTCGCACGGGCTGGCGCTTCTGACCGCCGCCGGCGATCCCCTGGCCGGGCGGCCCGCCGTGGCCTTGGAGGCCCTGCACGGCGCGCCCTTCATCATGCGCAGCGGTCCGTCCATGACGCAGCGTCGGGTCGATGCCTTGGCCAAAAGCCGACGGCTGCGGGTGCGGACGGTCCTGACCCTGGGCAGTCGCGAGGCCGTCCTGGAGGCGGTCGCCAACGGCATGGGGCACGCGCTGGTGCTGACCGGCGACGTTCCGCCCGACCCCCGTGTGGCGCTGGTCCCGGTGGCCGACGACCTGCCCGAGGTGACCGAATACGTCATGTGGCTGGCGTCCCGCGACGCCGTCGCCGCCGTGCGGTCGTTCCTCTCCGTCGCCGTGCCTCGCGTCACGGCCTAGCCCGGCGCCTCGGGGGCGCGCGAACGCCTCAGAAGGTCCCGGTCGGCACGTCGCCCTAGGTGGGGAGAACC
>CAZFRK010000241.1:0-5468 GCA_964521375.1 uncultured Rhodobacterales bacterium | reverse complement strand
ATCCCGGCGCCCGGCGACGGGCCAGCCGCCCCCCGCCGACCACCGCCGCCCCCATCGGGCGGCGGTTTTTTCTTTCCCGCGGCGCGGCGCCTCACCCCCCCCAGCGCGCCCCATCACGGGTCCCCGACGCGCGCGCATCCCGGAGCGGGCGAAGAATAGGTGCGCTTTGTGCACCATATACATTATCCAACGCCACACCTGCCCGATTCGCACGCATGCTCAGTTTTTGTGCGTTGCACCAGGGACGGCCTCACAACCCACGCGGAACCTCCTTGAAAAATGATGCTATTTAAGACTTTCCGCAAAAATAAGGACTTGCGCGACATCGCGCACCCCTCCCCCTACCGCGCGGACGGTCTCTGAAAATTCGCCCCTTGCCAGATCATAAAAATGAAGTCTGTATACCAAGATCATTTTTAGGCCACGCCGATAGGCATCCAACGGGGGCTGACAGTGCTCACTCTTCATCAAGTGTCCAAGCGATACGGCGGGACCCAGGCTCTGTCGGAACTGACGTTCACCGTTCCCGAAAACCGCTACGTCTCGCTCCTGGGCGCCAGCGGTTCGGGCAAGACCACCCTGCTGCGTCTGATCGTCGGTTTCGAGGAACCGGATTCCGGCCACATCATGTTCGACGGAAAGCGGCTGGACGGGCAGCCGACCCACCGCCGCGACATCGGCTTCGTCTTTCAGAATTTCGCCCTCTTCCCGCACATGACGGTCGAGCAGAACGTCGGTTTCGGGTTGCGCCACCGGGCCGCCAATCCGCTGACCAACCCCGAAGAGATCCGCTCCCGCGTCCACGACATGCTCGATCTTGTCGGCCTGAAGGGCCTTGAGGGACGGTCCGTCGGCGCCATTTCCGGCGGCCAGAAACAGCGCGTCGCCCTGGCCCGGACGCTTATCACCGAGCCGCGCGTCGTGCTGCTGGACGAACCCCTCGGGGCGCTGGACGCCAACCTGCGCGACCGCATGTGTGACGAGTTGCGGGCCATCCGCCAGCGCCTCGGCGTCTCCTTCCTGCATGTGACGGGCAGCGAGACCGAGGCCCTGATGATGGGCGACGAGGTCGCCGTCCTGTCCGATGGCCGCATCGCCCAGTCCGACGCGCCGCGCGATCTGTTCACCCGCCCGGGCAACGCGGCGGCGGCCCACCACCTGAACGCCTACAACACCTTCCGGGGCCGCGTCTCCGCGGGCGTCCTGGACACGCCCGAAGGCCCCTTGCCCCTGCCGCGAGCCGCCGCCCTGGCCGACGGCACCATGGCAGAGGTCTCCATCCGCTTCGACCGCATCCGCGTCGCCGAGGCCGGACAGGCGCCCGGCGACGCCGTGGTCCTGCCCGCCCGCTTCATCACCGCCGAATTCAACGGTCCGACCATCCTGTCCTTCTTCAAGGCCCAGGACGGCGAGTTGATCCAGGTGCTGGACCACCTGAGCGATCCGCGCCTGCCGGACCTGACCGAAGGCCGGGACTACGCGCTGTGCTTCAGCCCCGAAGACGCCATCCTCTATCCCGGGAGGGCCGCCTGATGCAGAGCGACAGCGGTTCCCGGGCCCAAGACATCGAGGCCCCTTCCATGACCGAAAACGCCGTGACGGCCGCCGAGGCCCACTCGCCCGCCCGCCTTCGGGAAAAGCGGGACCAGCGCCGCGCCGCCGCCCTGCTGGCGCCGGGCGTGCTGTGGATGATCCTGTTCATGGTGCTGCCCCTGATCATGGTCGTCTACGTATCCTTCTGGACGCAGACGACCTTCGCCGTGAAGCCCGACATGACGGTGGCGAGCTGGGATCGCTTCCTGGCCAGCGGTACCTACCTGACGTCGATCGCCACGACGGTGAAGATCTGGGCCATCGTCCTGGCGACGACCCTGCTGATCGGCTTCCCCGTCGCCCTCTACATCGGCCTGATGGTGCGCAACAAGACGGTGCAAACGGCGCTTCTGGTGCTTTGCGTCATTCCGTTTTGGACGTCCTTCCTGATCCGGGTCATCGCCTGGCGGCCCATGCTGGGCACCGAAGGGGCCATCAACTCCATCTTGATGAGCCTGGGCCTGATCGACCAGCCGCTGACCTTCCTGCTGTTCTCGGAGTTCTCGGTCATCGTCGGCATGACGCAGATCTACTGCGTCTTCATGGTCGGCCCCATCACCTTCATGCTGGCGCGCATCGATCCCTCCATCATCGAGGCCGCCCGCGACCTGGGCGCCGGGTTCGGACGCATCTTCCGCCGCGTCATCCTGCCGCTGGCCATGCCCGGCGTGATCGTCGGCGCGGTCTTCGTGTCGGTCATGGTGCTGGGCGAATTCGCCACCGCCGCCTCGCTGTCCGGCCGCAAGGTCAACCTGCTCGGCAACATCATCGTGTCGCAGGTCGGTTCCCTGAAATGGGCCTTCGCCGCCGTGGCGGGCGTGGTCCTCACCCTCATCATCGCGGCGATCATCACGGTCCTGCTGCGCTTCGTCGACCTGCGGAAGGAGGTCTAGATGGAAGTCCGCGTCCTCAGACCCACCCTGGCGGTCTATACGGCCCTGTTCCTGCTGTTTCTCTATGGGCCGCTCATCGTCCTGGCCATCCTGTCCTTCCAGGGACCGAACGGCGGGCCGCAGTTCCCCGTCCAGGAATGGTCCACCTTCTGGTACCAGCACCTGTTCGGCCTGATCGACGGCAGCCGGGTGTCGCAGCTTCCGGTCGGCGACAGCCTGATCCGCTCGCTGGTCCTTGCCCTGATGACCACGGTCGTCTCCACCGTGCTGGGCGTCATGAGCGCCGAAGCCTTCCGCACCCGCTTCAAGGGCGCCGGTCCGGTCTTCTACCTGATCATCCTGGGCATGATGGTGCCGGGCCTGCTGGTCGGCCTGGGCATGGCCCTGCTGTCCAACCAGTTGGGCATCGACCGCGCCTGGTGGGGCACCTCCTTCGTTCTGCACGTGGTCTACACTTTCCCCTTCGCCTTCCTGGTCATGCTGGCGATCTTCAACCGCTTCGACCGCTCGATCGAGGAAGCCTCCCTGTCGTTGGGCGTGTCCCCGGCGCGGACCTTCCGGCGGGTGACCTTCCCGGTCATCTTCCCGGGCGTCCTGTCGGCCATGCTGTTCAGCTTCACGCTGTCCTACGACGAGTTCGCCCGCACGCTCTTCACCTCGGGCGCCGACTTGACCCTGCCGCTGTCCATCTACGGCACCTTCTCGGTCGAGATCTATCCCAACGTCTTCGCCTTCGGCGTCCTGACGACGCTGTTCTCCTTCGCGCTGCTGGTGATCTACGGGCTTCTGATGTTCCGCTTCGTCGGCCGGGCAAGCCGCGGCAAGGGAGGTGAAGGATGAGCGTCGCCCTCGTCACGGGCGCGGGGTCGGGCATCGGCGCCGCCATCGCCCGCCGCCTCGCCAACGACGGCTACGCCGTCGCCGTCAACGACCTGAACCCCGGCCCGGCGGAAGCCGTCGCCAAGGAGATCTCCGCCTCCGGCGGCACCGCCCGCGCCTTCACCGCCGACGTCTCCTCCGCCGACGCCGTCACCGGCATGGTACGGGCGGTGGAGGGCGACCTCGGCAAGGTCAGCCTGCTGGTCAACAACGCGGGCTTCGGCCATCAGGCGCGCTTCGTCGACATCTCGCTGGAAGCCTTCGACCGCATCATGGCCGTCCATGTACGCGGCACCTTCCTGGTCACCAAGGCGGTCCTGCCCGGCATGCTGGCCCGGCGCTCCGGGGTCATCGTCAACATGGCCTCGCAGCTTGGGCAGATCGGCGGCATCGAGCTGGCCCACTACGCCGGGGCCAAGGGCGCCATCATCGCCATGACCAAGTCCCTGGCCCGCGAGGTCAGCCCCGATGGGGTGCGCGTCAACGCCATCGCCCCCGGCCCCATCGACACCCCCCTGGTCGAGGCCCTGTCCGAGGACTGGAAGGCGGCCAAGAAGGCCGAGCTTCCCCTGCGCCGCTTCGGGCGCCCCGAGGAAGTCGCCGGAGCCGTCGCCTTCCTGGCGTCGGAGGACGCGTCCCTGTTCGTGGGCCAGACCCTGGGACCCAACTCCGGCGACGTGATGCTGTGAACATAGGAGAGACAGGCGTGAGCCAAGCCACCGCAGACAAACGAGTTGTCCTGATCACCGGCGCCGGTATCGGCATCGGCAAGGCGACCAGCGAACTGTTCGCCCGACGCGGCGACCACGTGGTCGTCACCGACATCCTGGAGCCCGAAGGCAAGGCCGTCGCCGCCGCCATCGCGGCCGCCGGGGGCAGCGCCGAGTTCCTGCCCCTGAACGTGCGCTCCACCGAAGCCGCCGAGGCCCTGGTCGCCGACGTCCTGGCCCGCCATGGCCGCATCGACGTGGTGGTCGCCAACGCCGGTATCGCCCACCGCGTGCCGCTGGACGCCCTGAGCGACGAGAAGTGGGACGAAACCATGGATATCGACCTGAAGGGCATGCTGCGGGTCATCCGTCCCGCCGTCGCCGCCATGAAGGCCGCCAAGTCCGGCGCCATCGTCTGCCTGTCGTCGATCATGGGCGTCGCCTACGGCTGGGACGAACACGTCGCCTACTCCAGCGCCAAGGCCGGGGTCGTCGGCATGGTCCGCGCCCTGGCCGTGGAACTGGCCCAGGCCGGTATCCGCGTCAACGGCGTGGCGCCGGGCTACACCCGCACCGCGCAGCTTCTGTCCGCCGAGAACTCGCTCGGCCCGGACGCCGACGCCCTCGCCTCCCCCTACATCCCCATGCGCCGCCTCGGCGAACCCGAGGAAATCGGCGAGGCCATCCATTTCCTGTCCTCTTCCGCCGCCTCGTACATCACCGGTCAGGTCCTGACCGTCGATGGCGGCCTTCTCGTCGGTCGCTACTGAACCAAAACCACAGGGAGCTATTGACCAATGTCTCAGTTTTCGATTTCCCGCCGGAACCTGCTCAAGGGCAGCCTGATCGGCGCCGCCGCCGCCGGTGTCGGCATGAACGCCTTCCTGCGTCAGGCCATGGCCCAGGGCGGGCTGTCCGGTCAGGAACTGCGCACCACCGGCCTGTCGACGACGGTTCAGGATCGCATCCTGAACATGTTCAAGGAACAGTCCGGCGTCGGCGCCGTCTCCGGCACGCCGTCCACCTACCCCGACGCCCAGACCCGCATCCTGTCCGGCTCCGCCGACTATGATTGCTGGGAAATCATCGCCGAGCGCCTTCCGGCCCTGATCGCCACCGACAACGTGGAGACCATCGCCACCGCCGACCTGCCCAACTGGTCGTCCATCCGCGATACCTTCACCACGCCGTCGAGCAAGTGGCCGGTCAGCGCCCAGATCGCCGGTCAGATCTGGGCCGACGACGCCCAGACGCAGCTCTACATGGTCCCGGCCGTCTACAACTTCGACTCCATCGGCTACAACCCCGACGTGGTCAGCGACGAAGAGGCCAACACCTGGACCGCGCTGTTCGACGACAAGTGGAAGGGCCGCTCCGGCCTGAACATCGACCC
>CAZFRK010000240.1:0-5488 GCA_964521375.1 uncultured Rhodobacterales bacterium | reverse complement strand
GCGCCATCCTCGACGGGTTGGGCCGGGAGGCCGAGGCGGTTCTGACGGCCGCCGAGGCCGCCGACAACCGTCCGCGCCTGCGACGGAATACCGAGGAGGCCGCGCGGCGCGGCCTGTTCGGCGCGCCGACCTTTCTCGTCACGGTGTCGGGCCGGGAAGACGAAATGTTCTGGGGCGCCGACCGCCTCGACCAGGCGCTGGCCTGGATGGACCGCGCGGTGACGGAGCAGGCGTGATCCGGCCGCGCTACGTCACCCACGGGATCTATCGGGACTCCTCCTACGGGTGGAGCCATCCGCTGCATATTCCGCGTGTCTCCGCCTGTACCGACCTGCTCCGCGCCCTGGGGTGGTTGGCGGACGGCGACGTGGTGGAAAGCCCCCGCGCTGGTTCGTCCGACCTGACCCGCTTCCATGACCCGGCCTATGTGGCGGCGTTGCGGCGGGCCGAGGCCGATCAGGCCGTTCCGCCGGAGGTGGCGGCACGCCACGCCATCGGAATTCAGGGCAATCCCATCTACCCCGAAATCTTTCGCCGTCCCGCCACCGCCGCCGGAGGAACCCTGAAGGCCGCCGATCTGGTCGCCGGACCGGCGGGCGGCATCGTCCATCATCCGGCGGGCGGCACCCATCACGGGCGGCGGGACCGGGCCAGCGGATTCTGCTACCTCAACGATCCCGTCCTGGGACTGCTCCGGCTGTTGGATCACGGTCTGGCTCCCTTGCTCTACGTCGATCTGGACGCCCACCATGGGGACGGGGTGCAGGACGCCTTTCACGACGACGCCCGTGTCTTCACGGTCTCAATCCACGAAGAGAACCGCTGGCCGCGCACCGGGGCGTTCGAGGACCGGGCCGGAGGCGCGGCGCTCAACCTGCCGGTGCCGCGCGGCCTGACCGACGACGAACTGGCGCTGCTTCTGGACGAGGTGGTGCTGCCCCTGGCGGCGCGCCTGCGCCCGGCGACGATCATGGTACAGGGCGGGTGCGACGGCCTGTCCGACGATCCCCAGGCACGGTTGGACCTGTCCAACGGGGGGCTGTGGCGCGCCGTGGCCGCCTTGCGGGACGCGGCGCTGTCGGCCCCGGTGCCGCGCCTGATCGTCCTGGGCGGTGGCGGCTACAACCCCTACGCGGTGGCGCGTTGCTGGGCGGGTTACTGGGGTCTGCTGACCAACCGCGCGGTGCCCGACCGCCTGCCGCCGGAGGCCGAGGCGGTGTTGCGCGGCCTGCCGTGGTCGCATCGGCGTGCCCGGACCCCGCCCGAACGGTGGTTCACCACCCTGGCCGATCCGGTGACCGGTGGCGCCCCGCGCGAGGACGTGCGGGAGCTGGCGCGGGCGGGGCGGCGACGCGTCGCCGGTCTGGCGCCCTAGGCACCAGGTCGGTATCCTGGCCCGGAGCCGCCCGGAACCGTAAGGGAACCTTCATTCATGACCATCATCGGCCAGGTCGCGCGGGGCGGGGGGCGCGTGGCGTCCTGGTGGCGGGGGACGACCATCGGTCGCCTCCAGGCCCGGCAGAGCGTCCTGCATCTCGATCTGGTGGCCGCCGGGATGGCGTTCTTCGGGCTTTTGGCCGTCTTTCCGGGGCTGGCGGCCCTGGTGTCGCTCTACGGGTTGGTGTCCGATCCGGCGGAGGTTCAGGCCCAGTTCGCGGTTCTGGAACACATCATGCCCGCCAACGCCTGGGCCTTGATCGACCGCCAGTTGACCAGCGTCGCCGCCGCCAAGAACCGCGCCCTGAGCCTTGGCCTGGCCTTCAGTCTGCTGTTCACCTGGTGGAGCGCGACCAAGGGCATGCGCTCCATGATCAACGCCATGAACATCATCCATGGCGTCGGCGAGCGGCGCAACGTGGTGGCCATGAATCTGCTGGCTTACGGCCTGACCATCGTGGCGACCCTGTTCGGCGTCCTCTCGGTGCTGGTCATCGTCGGCGTGCCGACGGTGATCTCCTTCATCGGCTTGGATGGCGGGGGATGGATCGCCGCCGTCCTTCCGTGGCTGGCCCTGACCCTGGTGTCGGTGGCCGTCCTGACCTTCCTCTACAAGGTCGCCCCGGCGCGCAATCGCCTGCCCGTCGCCCGCGTGATGCAGGGAGCGGTGCTGGCGACGGTCCTGTGGATCATCGCCTCGGTCGGCTTCACGGTCTATGTGTCGCGGTTCGGCACCTTCAACGCCACCTACGGGTCGCTGGGCGCCGTGGTGGTGCTGTTGCTGTGGATGATGCTGTCGGCCCGCATCATCCTGGCCGGGGCGCTCTGGAACGCCCGCGACCTGCCCGCCAATCGCCCCGCCGGGAAGGGCGGAGCGACGGTGGCGGGATCTCGGCTCGACTCGTCGGCTCAGGACGAATAGACGCGGTCGCCCGAGGCGAAGCGCAGCACCAGATAGCCGCCGACGGCGGACATCAGGGAGCCGATCAGGACGCCCATGCGGACGGCGGCGTCATAGCCCTGGGTGTCGAAGGCCAGCGTGCCGATGAACAGGCTCATGGTGAAGCCGATGCCGGTCAGTAGGCTCATGCCGTAGAACTGGCGCCAGTTGGCGCCGTCGGGCATGCGGCCCAGGCCCGTCTTGACGGCCAGCCAGGTGATGCCGAAGACACCCACCTGCTTGCCGACGAACAGGCCCAGCGCGATGCCCAGCGTCACCGGATTGAACAGGTCGCCCCAGGTCATTCCGGCCAGCGAGACGCCCGCGTTGGCGAAGGCGAAGACCGGCAGGATGGCGTAGGCCACCCAAGGGTGCAGCAGGTGCTCCAGGTGGCGCAGCGGGCTGTGGCCCTCGGCGTCCTCGCCCTTCAACGGCACGCACAGCCCGATGGCGACGCCCGCCAGCGTGGCATGGACGCCCGACTTCAGCACCGCCACCCACAGGACCAGGCCGATCAGCATATAAGGCGCGATGCGCTTGACGCCGACGAGGTTGAGGACGATCAGGCCGACCAGGGCGGCCCCGGCGATGGCCAGCGATCCGACCGACAGGTTGGCGGTATAGAAGAGGGCGATGATGACGATGGCGCCCAGGTCGTCCATGACCGCCAGGGCCAGCAGGAACACCTTCAGGGACGCCGGGGCGCGGCTGCCCAGAAGCGCCAGGACGCCCAGGGCGAAGGCGATGTCGGTGGCCGCCGGAATGGCCCAGCCGTTGAGCGTGTCGGGTTCCCAGACGTTGAACAGAACGTAGACCAGCGCCGGGGCGACCATGCCGCCGACGGCGGCGATGCCGGGCAGGGCGGCCTTGTCCAGGCTGGACAGCTCGCCGTCGAGGATTTCCCGCTTCACCTCCAGGCCCACCAGCATGAAGAAGATCGCCATCAGGCCGTCGTTGATCCACAGCAGCAACGGCTTGTGCAGCGTCAGCTCGCCGACGGCGACGGTCACGGGCGTGTCGAGGAAGCCCAGATAGAGCGGGGCGGCGGTCGTATTGGCCATGATCAGCGCCACGACGGCGGCGAAGACCAGGATGATGCCGCCCGACGCTTCAAGTCGGAGGAACTTCTGGATGGCTGTGATCGGCACGGACGCGCTCCCCTATGGTGAAAAAGGACCCTTGGCGTTTGCAAGGTATGGTCGCCCGGGCCGAATTTCCAGGGTTACGCGGCGGCGCGCAGATGATCGAGGACCTGCGCCGGGGCCACGGTCCGACCGCGCACCTGGAAGACGCCGCGCACCTTTCCCTCCGCCATCAGCGTGCCGTCGGCGTCGACGAACCGCTGGGACAGATGGAACCACTTGTCGTCCCAATGGGTGACGTGGGTTTCCAGGATGACCTTGCGGAACGGGCGGACGGGACGGCGCCAGGTCATTTCGGCCCCGCCGATGACGGCGATGGCCTTGGCTTTCCACAGGTAGGAGAACAGCCCCGTGCGGGCGAGCATGTCCAGGCGTCCGAGATCCATCAGCGCCAGATACTTGGCGTTGTTCATATGGATGTTGATGTCGCAGTCGCTGGGCCAGGCGCGGGTGGCCAGGACGCTGGTCCCGTCGATCGGCAGTTTGCCGCGAAACGGCAGCCTGAGAAGCAGCCACAGCAGGCGGAACCAAAGGGTCATGATGGAGGCTCCGAAAAATGAGGCACGCCTCTCCCAGCGGGAGCCGGGGCAGACGTGCCGGAAAATGCGCGTTACGCTGATGTCGTCGCCCCGCCGCGCGCCCTGGGCCAAGGGTGTTGGGTATTGAAACGTCGCGCGGCGGGGCGTCCCCCGAAGGGAAGGCGGTGATCAGAAGGCGTCTTCGCGCATGGCCATCAGGCTGGACGACCCGGCCATGATGCAGGACAGAAGGCCGCCGGTCTGGGGCAGGACGCGCTGCATGAAGAAGCGCGCGGTCTGCTCCTTGGCCTCGTAGAAGTCGTCTTCGCCGTTGCCCTTCTTGGCGCGGGCGACCTCGACCATCTTGCACCACATGTAGGCCATGGCGACCAGGCCGAAGAGGCGCAGGTACTCGGTCGCGGCGGCGCCCGCCTCGTCCGGGTTGCCCATGCCGCGTTGGGCGACGGTGGCGGTGGCGGTTTGCAGGCGACCGAAGGCCTTGGCCAGCGGCAGGACGAAATCGGCCATGGCCGCGTTGTCCTTGTTGGCCTCGATGTAGTCCGCCACCGGGTGGAAGAAGCGGCGCAGCGACCGACCGGCGTTGGCGGGCATCTTGCGACCGACGAGGTCGAGCGCCTGAATGCCGTTGGCGCCTTCGTAGATCTGCGCGATGCGGGCGTCGCGGACGTACTGCTCCATGCCGTGTTCACGGATGTAGCCGTGGCCGCCGAAGACCTGCATGCCCAGGTTACAGGCTTCCGTTCCCAGGTCGGTGAGCAGGGCCTTGATGATCGGCGTCATCAGGGCGACGAGGTCGTCGTTTTCCTTGCGCACCTCGGGGTCCGGATGGTGGGTCGCCAGATCCAGCGCCTTAGCCACCCAGGCGGCCAGGGCGCGCGAGCCTTCCATGGTCGACCGCATGGTCAGCAGCATGCGCCGGATGTCGGGATGGACCAGCAGGGGGTCGGCCTTGCCCGCCGGGTTCTTGACCCCGGTCAGGGAACGCCCCTGAAGGCGTTCCTTGGCGTAGAGGGCGGCGTTTTCATAGGACGCCTGACCCAGGCCCAGGCCCTGAATGCCCACCGAGATACGCTCGGCGTTCATCATGGCGAACATGGCGCGCATGCCCTTGTGCGGCTCGCCGACCAGCCAGCCGGTGGCCTCGTCGAAGTTCATGACGCAGGTGGCCGACGCCTTGATGCCCATCTTGTGCTCGATGGAGCCGCAGGACACACCGTTGCGCTCGCCGGGCGTGCCGTCGTCCTTGGGCAGGAATTTGGGCACCAGGAACAGCGAGATGCCCTTCACGCCCGGCGGCGCGTCGGGCAGGCGGGCGAGGACCAGGTGGATGATGTTCTCGGTCAGGTCATGCTCGCCGGCGGAGATGAAGATCTTCGTCCCCGTGACCTTGAAGGAGCCTTCCCCGGCCGGCTCGGCCTTGGTGCGCAGCA
>CAZFRK010000239.1:0-5488 GCA_964521375.1 uncultured Rhodobacterales bacterium | reverse complement strand
CTGTTCTCCGACGCCGACAACCACAACTCCATGATCGAGGGCGTGCGCCATTCCCGCGCCCCCAAGGAGATCTGGGCGCACAACGACGTCGACGACCTGCACAAGAAGCTGAGCCAGTACGACAAGGACACCCCCAAGCTGGTGGTCTTCGAAAGCGTCTATTCCATGGACGGCGACATCGCGCCGCTGGAAAAGATCATCGAGGTGGCCGAGCATCACAACGCCATGACCTATCTGGACGAAGTGCACGCCGTCGGCATGTACGGCCAGGAAGGCTCCGGCGTCGCCGAACGGGACGGCGTGCGCGACCGCGTCACCATCATCCAGGCCACCATGGGCAAGGCCATCGGCACCATCGGCGGCTATATCGCCGCCTCCAACGCCCTGGTCGACTTCGTGCGCAGCTTCGGGGCCGGGTTCATCTTCACCACCTCGCTGCCGCCGTCCATCGCCGCCGGGGCGCTGGCCAGTGTCCGCCACCTGCGCGGCCACAACGAGCTGCGCGAACGCCACCAGGAACGGGCGGCCACCCTGAAGCGCCGCTTCCGCGAGCTGGGCATCCCGGTCCTGCCGTCGGTCAGCCACATCGTGCCGGTCCTGGTCGGCGACGCCGGACTGTGCAAGCGGGCCTCCGACGAATTGCTGGAGAAGCACGGCGTCTACGTCCAGCCGATCAACTACCCGACCGTGCCCAAGGGCACCGAGCGGCTGCGCGTCACCCCGACGCCACTGCATTCGGACGACGACATGGACCACCTCTGCGCCGCCTTCGCCGAGGTCTGGAAGCGCCTGGGCATCCAGACGACCGAGATGGCCGCCGAATAGACGACGCCCGGCGTCGCCGTCCTCCGAAGACTAGACGACAACGGCCCCGCCATAAGGCGGGGCCGTTTCGCTTCGGTGAGAGGACAAGACCGCTCAGCGCATGCTGAAGAGTTCACGGTGCAGGGGGACGTCCGGCCCCAGGTCCCGCCGCAGGGCCTGGGCGAAGCCTTCCGGCCCGCAGAACCAGACCTCGGTCCGCGCCCAATCCGGCACCATGGCCCGCAAACGCTCGCCGGTCAGGACGCCGTCGACGCTGTCCTTCATCAGGTGGAGGCGGACGCCGGCGGCGGGCGCCAGGGAACGCAGGCGGTCGAGGATCGCCGGGTCGGGGGCCTTGTCGCTGTAGATCAGGTCGACCGGCGCGTCGGCGTCTTTCTCGCCCGCCCCGCCGCTCGCCAGGGCTTCCAGGCGGGCCAGGAAGGGCGTGACGCCGATGCCACCGGCCACCCAAAGCTGGCGCGACCGCCCTTGGTCGAAGACGAACCGCCCGTAGGGTCCTTCCACCATCACCGAGGCGCCCGCGGTCAAGGAGCGCGACAGGTCCGTCGTATGGTCCCCCAGCGCCTTGATCAGGAAACGCAGGCGACCGTCGCCGGTCCAGGCGGAAGAGATGGTGAAGGGATGGCCGCCTTCCCGCTTGTCGAAGGTCACGAAGGCGAACTGTCCGGCCTTGTGTCCGGGCCAACGACCGGCGTCGCACAGGCGCACCGAAACCTCGACCACCCCGCCCTCTCGCGGCGTCACCGTCTCGACGGAACCGGTGGTCTCGCGACGGCGACCGATCAGGCCGAAAAGGGACATCACGGCGGCGATGCTCCCGCCGATCATCAGCAGGGCCACCGGCGGGCCGACCGGCGCCGTCCAGAAGGCGATCGGCATCAGGACGACGGCATGGAAGACCAGGACCAGATAGGCCACCGGGAAAACACGGTGCAGGCGCTGGAACCAGCGGTAGGGCACCAGCTTGATCAGCGCCAGGACGATCAGCAGGGCGGCGGCGTAGAAGGCCCATTCGCCGACACCTTCGGCGACGCCCCGCAGACTCCGTAGGACGGCCTCCACCTCCGAGGCGGCCTCCGGACGCGGGCCGCGCTCCGGGCGCGCCAGGAGACCCAGGCCGACGGCCCATTTGGGTCCCTGCGCCCACAGCCAGTGGGTGACGGCCAGGACCAGACCGGCGATGCCCAGCCACTTGTGCAGACGGTAGCCCTTGTCCAGGCCGCCTGTCGCGGTCTCCAGGACCACCGGGCGGGCCGCCAGGATCATGGCGGCGCTCATGACCGCCATGGCCAGGATGCCCGTAGCGTCCACGGCGACGCCGCGGACGGCGAAGAAGCTCGCCGTTTCCGGCACCGTCACGGACAGCGCCCACAGGGCCGTCATGCCCCCCAGAAGTCCGACGAAAAGATATGTGATGCGTCGCATGATCCCAGTCCCATTGAAACAACCGACGCCCCGCCCCGGGGCGACCATGGGATCAAGACTGCGCCCCTCCGCCTGAAGGCAAGCTGAACGGCGGTTCGTCCGACCGCCGTCCTACAAATAATCGTCTTCACGGTCCCCGCGAGGGCGCCGACCGGACCAAGAAAAAGCCGCCGCCGGGACCGGCGACGGCTGAGATGACGGGGTCCGGCGTGGGCTTTCGCCCCGACGGACCCGACGACGACGATCAGCCGCCCTGGCTTTCCTTGCGGATATGGTTGAGGAAGCGCCCGATGGCCTCGTTCAGGTCGTCGGCCTGCCCGAGAAGCCCGTTGGCGTTTTCCAGGACCTGCGAGGCGGCGGTGCCCGTCTCGTTGGCGGCCATGGTCACCTCGCCGATGGTGTCGGACACCCTCTGCGTGCCGAGCGCCGCTTCCTGCGTGTTGCGGGCGATCTCCTGGGTCGCGGCGCCCTGCTCCTCCACCGCCGAGGCGATGGCCGAGGAAATCTCGTTCATGCGGTCAATGACGCGGGCGATGCTCTCGATGGCGCTCACCGCGTCCTCGGTCGCCGACTGGACGGCGGCGATCTGCTGACCGATCTCATCGGTGGCGCGCCCGGTCTGGCTGGCCAGGTTCTTCACCTCGTTGGCGACGACGGCGAAGCCCTTTCCGGCGTCTCCGGCGCGCGCCGCCTCGATGGTGGCGTTCAGCGCCAAAAGGTTGGTCTGTTCCGCGATGTCGGTGATCAGGCTGACCACCTCGCCGATGCGACCGGTGGCCTCCAGCAGGCCGTTGACGCGACCATTGGCCCGTTGGGCCTCGTCCACGGCCTCCGCGGCGATGCTCGCCGACTGCGCCACCTGCCCCGTGATCTCGCGGATGGAGGCGGACAGCTCCTCGGACGCGCTGGCCACCACCTCGACGTTGGCGTTGGCCTCCTGGGTGTTGGTGGCGACGGTGGTCGCCTGGCGGGTGGTGTCCTCGGCGGTGGCCGACATGGCTTCCGCCGCGCTCTGCATGGTATGGGCGCTGGCGGAAATGCCGCGGATGATGTCCGACACGCTGCTTTCCAGGTCGTCGGCCAGACGCAGCATGGCCTCGCGCCGGGCGTCGGCGGCCCGCGCCTCGGCCTCGGCGCGCTCGGCGTCCAGGTGCTCCATCTCGATGGCGTTGTCCTTGAACACCTGAACCGCCGAGGCCATGTCGCCGATTTCGTCGTGGCGGTCCGTGGCGGGCACGGTGATCGCCTTGTCGCCCTGCGCCAGACGCTGCATGGCGTCGGTCATGGCGGTGATGGGGTTGACGATGCCGCGCCCGATGATGAAGGCGGCGGCGACACCGATGACCAGCGACGCCAGGGTCAGGGCGACGACCAGCGAGCTGGCGCCGGACAGTTGGGACGAGGTGTCTTCCTGGATGCGGGTTTCGGCGTTCAGGGCGCCGGTCTTCACGCTGTCGCTCTGGTCGCTGATGATGGCGCCCTGCTCGTCCAGGGTTTCCATCACCGCCCAGATCTCGCCGATGGTGCCGGACAGTTCGTTCAGGGCGTCCTGGTAGGGATAGTAAGCCTCGGCGACACCGTCGGCGGAGCCTTCGGGCAATTCCGCCATGGCCTCGTCGACTTCGAACAACTTCTCCCACACCAGGGCGAAAGACTCTTCGGAGCGGGTCAGGAGGTAGTCGTCGACGGCGCGCTGCGCCTCCAGCATGCTCTGGGCCAGCTTGCCCGCCATGGCGGCGGTCCGCACGTCCCCGGCATCGACGGCGGCTTCGCGAATTTCGGCGGCCTGCTTGACGATGGTCCCGGCCAGCGGATTGAGCTGGTTGGTGATCAGGTCCACACGCTTGGCGACCAGGGCCAGGGCCGGTTCCAGGGAGGCGCCGTAGGCTTCGAAGGCGTCGGCGATGACCGAGACGTTCTTGTCGAGCGACGTCCCGGCGACGGCGGAACGCAGATGCGCGATGCGCTCTTCCAGCAGCAGGCGTTCCTGCTGAACGGAGGAGAAGGCTTCGTCACTGGGGGCGCGGATGTAGTCGTTGACATGCTTGTCGAAGGCAAGCACCTGCCGGTCGAGTTGCACCGACAGGACGGCGGTGCTCGCCGACGCCGAGAAATCCTTGAACTGACCGGAAACGGACGTGAAAACCCAGTAGGACGCGCCGGCGACCACTGCCAGCAACGCGAGCACGACAAGGAAACCGGCATAAAGCCGTCCCTTGATGCGAATACGAGAGAACACGTCCACCCCTCCCCTTGCGGTAGCCTGGGGGTGCCACCGCTTGTCCCGGTTTGTCCGATCAACAATATCGTATCGGCAAGCGTCAGCTTAGCGCAACGTCTTGTAGTGAAAATGACGTATGTCAAAAGAGCTTGGCTTGTTTTTTTCGGTCATGCCTCGAACCGACGGCCTCAATTTTCGGACGAACCACGCAATCGGTGCCACTCGCGTCGCTCGTAGGCGATGGAGGCGTCGACCAGGGCGCGGTAGACCCGCTCGGCGGTGTCCTCGTCCATGCCCGCCTCGCGGGCCAGGGCACGGGCGTTGGCGACGACTTCCTCGATGCGCCAGGGAACGACCGTCTCATCCGCCGTCGGCTTGTAGCGCGCGGCCTGACCGACATAATTCAGCCGTTCGGCGAGCAAGGGCACGATCAGGCGGTCCATGCGGTCGATTTCCGCGCGCACCTCGTCCATGTCGGCGCAGGCCTTGGGGGCGGCCATGGTCGTTCCCTCCCGTTTGTCCATTGGTCGTCTTGTTCTGGTCGCCGTCAGTAGCCGTATTCGGCGAAGACCTTGGTGACATCGCCGCCCCATCGTCCATGATAGGCGTCAAGCAGATCGTCCGCCGGGGTCCGCCCCGTCTCGGCGATTTCCTGCAACGGCGCCAGGAAGCCTGTCTCGTTGTCGCCCGCCGCGTTCAGGCGGGCGCGGCGGTTGAGACCGGCACGGGCGATGTCGAGGACGTCGAGGGCGATGTCGCGCAACGAGCGACCGGCGATGGAGGCGGTCAGGCCGTCGCGCGGCACGGCGGCGCGCAGGGCCTCGCGGTCCTCGGCGGTCCAGCCCTTCACCAGATCCCAGGCGGCGTCGATGGCCGTCGTGTCGTAGAGCAGTCCGACCCAGAACGCCGGGAGGGCGCACAGGCGGCTCCACGGCCCGCCGTCGGCGCCGCGCATTTCCAGATATCGCTTCATGCGCACGTCGGGGAAGGCCGTCGACAGATGGTCGGCCCAGTCGC
>CAZFRK010000238.1:0-5523 GCA_964521375.1 uncultured Rhodobacterales bacterium | reverse complement strand
CGCCTTGCTGTCCGCCGATCAGGGCGGGCCGGTCGCCATCCGCCCCGGCGCCGGGGCGCCCGAGACGCCGGTGCCGGTGGAGCCGCTTTATCAGGTCGAGATCGTGCCGGACGGAGCGCTGCCCCGGCCCCTCCGGGTCCAGCGTGGGGTGGTCCGGGTGGCGGGCGACCCCGAAAGCCTGCTGGGGCGCGTCTGGCGCACGGTGGTCGGTGTTCTGATCCGCGAAAGCGCGTTCTAGCGTCGCCGGAAGGGAGCCCGGGGCGGAAAGGGGGCTAAAGCGGCTTTCGCTCCCTTGCGGTCGCGAAGCCCACTCTATCCCCTTATTTTTAGAGCAAATAGGTCGTCGTGGACGAGACCGTCCGCTCGGGATTTTCTCTAGAAGGCGCGTGTTCCGTCGATGGTGACGGCGCGAACCCGTCCCCGCCAGAAGGGGCGGGTGATGCCGTCGATGCGCCGCGCGATCTCGAACGACAGGGGAAGGCGCATGCCGCCGACCAGCTGGTAGTCGGACCGAAGGGCGATTTCTCCGGCCCCGTGGTAGCGACCATCGATCTCGTCGCCCTCCGGCTCGGCGTCGAAGCGCGAGATGCCGCCATCCGGCCCAAAGGTAACGCGATAGGCCCCCACGGGTCGCCCGTCGCGCAGGCCGATCAGCCGCGCGGAGGCCGCGTCGATGGCTTCCCAGCGCAGATGGGGGCCGGGCAAGAGGGCCGTTGGCGAGAGGGGGGCTTCCAGCAGGAATCGCATGCGGGAGATGTCGTCCAGGGTCGGGTTCCCCTGCTCGTCCACCACGGCGAGGGTCGACAGCACCTTGGCCGCCATGCGCATGGACCCGTTCACGTAGGCGTCCATGGCTGTCGCGGAAATACCCGGCGCGACATCCGTGGTGCCCCAGAAGGTGAAGGCGGTCGCGGCCGGGGCCGTCACCAAGTGCGCCTCCATCGGCGCGAAGCCCGTGGTTCGCGGTCTCCGGAAGGTGCCTTCCAGGCGAAAACGCATCGTTCGCACCGCAGGCACGCCGTCTGGGAACGCGAAGGCGAAGTAACGCCGCACGGGCGCGGGAAGCGCGGCGAGCGCCTCCGGTGTCGGCGCCGGAGTGGGGCCTCGTGCCGCGGTCTGTTCGACGCTCTCCACGTACCCTTGGATTTCGGCGTCGAAGGCCGCCGTACGCCAAGAGACGATCGCGACCGCCGTAAGACATAGGAGCGCGGCGGTGGCTCCGACGACGACCAAGGGGCGTTTGAACCGGCGCGGCTTGGCCTTGCGCGGTTCCGTTGGACCGACCCGGGTGGGGGAGGGACGGTGAGGGGCTTCCAACATGAGCGTCTCCTTGATGAGAATTGAACCGTACCGTTCGGTACGGATTGACGGCCAGAGTACCACCGGGTACGTCTAATGCAAGAGGCCAAAGAGGCTGATAGCCCTCGGTCCATGACTTCCCGTGGAGGGCCCCCATGTCGACACCCCCGTCGCTGGACAGCGACCGCTCCGCCCGCCGCGCGGCCATTCTCGACGCCGCCCGCGCGGTCCTGGCCGAGCGCGGCTACGCCAAGACCTCCATGCTGGCCATCGCCCGCCACGCCAAGGCGTCCAAGGAGACGCTCTACGCCTGGTTCGGGGACAAGAGCGGCTTGTTCGCCGCCATGGTCGAAGACAACGCCGACCGCCTGAACGCCGCCCTGAACCATGTCCTGACCGGCGAGGCGCCGCCCGCCGAGGGGCTGCCGGAGATCGGCGCGGCGCTGTTGCGCGTGCTGCTGGGGGACGCCGCCCTGGTGGTCAACCGCGCCGCCATCGCCGAAACCGCCGGAGACCCGACCCTGGCCCGCCTGATCGCCCAGGGCGGACGGGGCCGCATGCTGCCCCGCCTGGCAGCCTACCTGGAGCGTCAGGCCCGCGCCGGAACCCTGCGCCTGGACGATCCGACCGAGGCGGCGGACACCTTCGTCGCCCTGGTGGTCGGCGACTGGCAGGTCCGCCGCCTGCTCGGCGTCCTGGACATGCCCGGCGAAGCGGATATCACCGCCCGCGCCGCCAAGGCGACGGCGCGGTTCCTGCGGCTTTATGGGGGGTGAGGCGGCTTGGTTCGCCTACTGGTCCGCGCCTTCCACCCGCTGTAGGGTGGCTTCGGTGTCCGCCAGACGCCGCCAAAAGCGATGTTCGGGCCGAAGTCCGGCGGCTTCATAGCCCTCGGCCAATCCCTCCAAGGTGATACGCGCCTCCGCCGGACGGCCCTGGGCCAGGAGGAGAGAGGCCCGGAGCCTCTGGACTTCCAAGGTGTCGGGATTTCGTTCGCCGAATACTTCACTGGTAATCGGCAGAAGCGCGTCAACCTCCCGCAAGGCCGTGGCCGTGTCGCCTGTATTGATGAGACAGTGAATACGGAGATTACGCAGGGCAAGGACATTGGGGTGCCGGTCGCCCCGTAGCTCCGCGTATACGATCAGAAGGTCCTCGACTTCTTGCAAGGCTTCCGCTGTGTGGCCCAAGTTGTCTAGGCACCGGGCGCGGATGGCGCGGGAGTTTAGGACAGTGGGGTGTAGTGCGCCCAATGCGTCGACTTCCAACGGCAGAAGGTCATCAATTTCGGCCAAGGCCGTGCGGGTCTCGCCTTGGTGGTCGAGACATAGCGCTCGGATATAGCGAAGGTTAAGGGTGTTGATGTGCCCTTCGCCGAACACCTCGGTGAATAACGGCAGAAGATCGTCGATCTCGCGCAGGGCCGTCGTCGTATCTCCGATTTCACTGGAGCAGTAGGCCCGGAGATAGCGCACTCTAAGGACGTTTGGGTGCCGTTGTCCGTGAACCTCGGAGAGGAACGGCAGTAGGGACTCGATCTCCTGGAGACCCTTCGTTGCCTCCCCTCCGAACATCAGAGCCTCGGCGTAAGCTTCCTGAAACAGGAAGTGCACCTGGTCGGTCCGCCCATAGGGAGGCCTACGCGTCACGGTCAATCCGTGGCGTGCGATCTGAAGCGCGACGCGATAGGCTCCTTTTTCAAAGGCGGTTTGGTAGGCGGTCTGAAGCGCGTCGATATCGTCCGGCAAGCGGTCCAGGTCGGCGAGGCGTTTCCGTCGAGTGGCGGGATCGTCGATGCGGGGCTTGGCGCCGGAG
This sequence comes from uncultured Rhodobacterales bacterium, assembly GCA_964521375.1. Classification (GTDB taxonomy): domain Bacteria; phylum Pseudomonadota; class Alphaproteobacteria; order Rhodospirillales; family Rhodospirillaceae; genus CAZFRK01. The sequence goes on along the minus strand of CAZFRK010000238.1, from coordinate 2,409 downwards.
GCGGAAATGCTCGCCGCTACCGCCAGATCCTCGGCCAATAGGCGGAGGTCACGGTCCGTCGGGTCCAGGGCGCAGGCGGCGATGGCCCACAGGCGGGCGGTCTCGAAGGATGCGGCGCCGTCCTGCACGGCATGGCCGATGAAGGCGTCGGCCTGGGAACGAAAGGCTACGAGCAAGGCGTCGCGGTGGTGGTCCACGAAAGCCTCCGCCCGGGCCATGGCCTTTTCCTCGTTGCCGTTCTTCATCTCCCCCTTGTGGGCGGCGAGGAAGGCTTCGGGCGTGACGGCCTCCAGCGCCGCCAGTCGTTTTTCCGCCTTCTGGAGGTCACTCTGTGCCCCTTTCAGCCGGTCGGTGAGGCGGGCATTCTCCGCTTCCATGGCGACGGTCTGGCGGGAGCGCAACTTGTGACGCCACCCGAGCGCCGCGAGGCCGACGCCGACCGTTCCGAAAAGCGCAAGAACCTGGGACCAGACCGAGACGGCCCTCATCTCCGTCGCGAACTCGATGACGGCGTTCCAGAAACCCTCCATTTCGATCCCCCCTCCCACACCCCCGGTGGCCTACATGACCGGTCGAGTATGGCGTCTTCGTCGAGGGAGTTGAACAGCCGCGTCGCGGCGCGCGTGTGCGTGACGACAGAACGGATCGCGAAGAGCGGGGCGCCCGGAGAGAGGACCGAAAAGGCAGGCCTCCGGCTCTCTCGTGACGCAGACGTTAGGGGGCGCCGGTTAGCCCCTACCGGTGCTTGGGGTTGGTTTTCTCCCGCAGGACCGTGCGGACCATCTTGCCGAAGGCGCGGTCGCGGGCGCGGCGTTCGGCCAGGGTGGCGGTGTTGAAGGCGTCCTCGGCGACCAGCTTGCGCCAGCGGGCCAGCCGCTTGGGGTCCAGTTCTTCCGCCGCGATGGCCGCCTGGACGGCGCAGCCGGGTTCGCCGTCGTGGGTGCAATCGGAGAAACGGCAGGTTCCGGCCAGGGCGACGATGTCCTCGAAAACGTCTTCCAGGCCCTCCTTGGCGTCGGCCAATTGCAGTTCGCGCATGCCCGGCGTGTCGAGCAGCCAGCCGCCGTCTTCCAGGCGGTGGAGGGCGCGGGCGGTGGTGGTGTGCCGCCCCCGGTCGTCGTCGGCGCGGGCGGCGCGGGTGGCCAGCGTGCCGCCGGACAGCGTGTTGACCAGGGTCGACTTGCCGACCCCCGACGACCCCAGCAGGGCCACGGTCTGCCCCGGACCGCACCAGGCCCGCATTCCGGCCGCGGCGTCGGGATCGCGGGCGTCGAGCGTCTCGACGATCAGGCCGGGCAGCAATCCGCGGGCCGCCTTGGCATAGTCCGCCGCCCCCTCGGTCAGGTCGGCCTTGGTCAGGACGACGACGGGCAGGACACCGGCCTCGCGCGCCAGAACGAGGTAGCGCTCCAGGCGCGCGAGGTTGAAGTCGCGGTTGCAGGACGAAACGACGAAGAGCGTATCGACGTTGGCGGCGATCAGTTGCAGGTCGCGCCCGGTTCCGGCGGCGCGGCGTTTGAACAGGCTGGTTCGCTCCAGGACGCGGCGCGGGCGGTGCGTGCCGCGGTCGATCACCAGCCAGTCGCCGACGGTGGGGCGGTCTTCTTCCGCCGTGGCGTCCGTCATGTGGGACGGAATGATGGTGTCGAGGTCGACGCCCGCGACGGTCAAGTGGCCGCGATGGACGGCCATCACGCGGACGGGCCTATGGTCGTCGGGCGACCAAGCGGCAAATTGGGAGGCGAAAAACGGAGTCCAGCCGAGATCGGCCAGAGAGAGGATTTGTGACGTCATGTCTATTCTCATCGGCTTTGCGAGTCCTGCTCGGACTCGATGGTCACGACAAAAGGCGCGGCGCCCGTTTCGGGCATCGCGGCGCGTGGTCGGTCCAAAGGTCGATGAGATGCGGCGCCCCCGTTTTGCGGGGGGAGCGGAGCGGCCTATCGCGCCTTGCCGACCGTGTCGTGAACAGCCGTCGTCACAAAGTTCCCCTTTTCGATTGGTTTCCGAAGACCCGTCCAGGGTACGCCCGCCGCCCGGACTTGGCAAGGCGGCCCCTGACGACCGGCGATCCAGGAAAAAGGCCGGAGGGTCGCCCCTCCGGCCGAATGTGCTGTCGTCGCGGTTCTTGGTCCGGCCTCAGCCGTCCAGGAAACTGCGCAGCTTGCGCGAGCGGGACGGGTGCTTCAGCTTGCGCAGCGCCTTGGCCTCGATCTGGCGGATACGCTCGCGGGTGACGCTGAACTGCTGGCCGACCTCTTCCAGGGTGTGGTCGGTGTTCATGCCGATGCCGAACCGCATGCGCAGGACGCGTTCCTCACGCGGGGTGAGGGTGGCAAGGATGCGGGTGCAGGTCTCGCGCAGGTTGGCGTTGATGGCCGCGTCCAGCGGCTGGACGGCGTTCTTGTC
>CAZFRK010000237.1:0-5549 GCA_964521375.1 uncultured Rhodobacterales bacterium | reverse complement strand
GCGATAGACGAAGTACATGGGCACGTCCAGGATGTAATCCACCCAGCGTTCGAAGCCGAAGCCGTCCTCGAAGACGAACTGCGGCATGCCGGAGCGTTGATTGTCGGTGTCGGTCCAGATCTGGGCGCGATAGCTGCGGAAGCCGTTGGGTTTGCCCTCGGTGAAGGGGGAATTGGCCCACAGGGCCGTCGCCAGCGGCTGCAAGGCCGTCGACACCCGCATCTTCTTGACCATGTCGGCCTCGGACGCGAAGTCCAGGTTCACCTGCACGGTGCAGGTCCGCAGCATCATGTCCAGGCCCAGCGTGCCGACCTTGGGCATGTACTCCCGCATGATGCGGTAGCGTCCCTTGGGCATCCAATGGACGTCGTCCCGCTTGGCCAGGGGATGGAAGCCCAGGCCGATCAGGCCGACGCCGTTCTCCTCGGCCACCGCCTTGATCTGCTTGCGGTGGGTGGTGACCTCGACGCAGGTCTCATGCAGGGTGGTCAGCGGCGCGCCGGACAGCTCCAACTGGCCGCCCGGTTCCAGGGAGATGGAGGAGCCGTCGGCCCGGCTCATGGCGATGACGTTGCCGTTCTCGGCCACCGGCCGCCAGCCGAAGCGTTCCATGCCCTTCAGGATGTCGCGGACGCCGCCCGCCTGCTCGTAGCCGATCGTGCCGAAGTCCTCCAGGCGGTAGGCGAACTTTTCATGCTCGGTGCCGATGCGCCAATCCTCGGCGGGGGAACAGCCGGACTCGATATAGGCGACCAGACTGTCCCGCCCCTCGACGGGGGCCGCGTCGGGCTTGGAGAAAGCGGACATTCGGGGGAGGCTCCACAGGAAGCTGGAAGACGACTACTCGGGCGCCTCGAACGGCGTGCGGAAGCTGGGGCGGGCCCGCCAGTCGCCGCAAAGCGCCTGCCAGCAGGTCAGCGCCGAGACGGCCGCCGTTTCGGCGCGCAGGATGCGCGGCCCGAGGTTGATATGCGTAACAAAGGGACTCCGCCGCAATAGGTCAAGTTCCGATTTGGCGAATCCGCCCTCGGGACCGACCAGGAAGGCGGTCATATGGCTACCGGCGGTGGACAGGACGTCGGTGATCGGCGCCCCGCCGCCGGTCTCGTCCAGGGCGAAGAGGGTCCGTCCCGGCTCGAAGGCCCGCAGGGCGTCCTCCAGGGCGCGCGGCTCCTCGATGCGGGGAACCGACAGGCGCTCGCACTGCTCGGCGGCCTCGCGGGCGTTGGCGCGCAGGCGGTCGGTATTGACGCGCGTGGAATTGGTGAAGCGGGTGAAGACCGGCAGGATGGCCGAGACGCCCAGCTCCGTGGCCTTCTCGACGATCATGTCGGTGCCCTGCTTCTTGACCGGCGCGAACAGCAGCCACAGGTCCTGCAGGGCCTCGGCCTCCTGCGGGCGCAGGCAGTCGCGCACGGCCACGCGGGCGCGCTTCTTGCCGATCTCCTCGATGACCGCCGCCCATTCGCCGTCGCGACCGTTGAACAGGGCCGCGACCTCTCCCGGCGCGGCGCGCATCACCGTCCCCAGATAGTGGGCCTGCTCGGCGTCGAGGTCGACCACCGCGCCCGCGCGCAGGTCGGCCTCCACGAAGAGCCGGTACTTGGGACGAAGATCTGCCATGTCACACCTGTTGTCTCACGTCGGGACGCCGCGTATGTATAGCCCCATGAACACCGCGAGGCCAATGATCGGCGACATGCCCGCGGACGGTTGGATCGACCGCTACGCTCCCACCGCCGCGCGCCCCTACCTGAAACTGATGCGCCTGGACCGGCCCATCGGCACATGGTTGCTGCTGTTCCCCTGCTGGTGGTCGATCACCATCGCCGCCGGGACCACCGGCGCCCCGTGGCAGGAGTGGCTGCGCCTGATGGTGCTGTTCGCCGTCGGCGCCCTGGTCATGCGCGGGGCGGGCTGCACCATCAACGACATCCTGGACCGCGACATCGACGGCAAGGTCGCCCGCACCGCCGGACGCCCGCTGGCGTCGGGCGCGGTGTCGGTCAGACAGGCGGTCGCCTTCCTGGGCCTGGAACTGCTGATCGGCCTGGGCGTCCTGGTCCAGTTGGGCGGCTTCGCCATCCTGCTGGGCGCGGCCTCGCTGCTGCTGGTCTTCGTCTATCCCCTGATGAAGCGCCTGACCTACTGGCCGCAGGCGTGGCTGGGGCTGACCTTCAACTACGGGGCGCTGCTCGGCTGGGCGGCGACGACCGGCGACCTCGCCTGGCCCGCCGTCGCGCTCTACGCGGCGGGGTTCTTCTGGACGCTGGGTTACGACACCATCTACGCCCACCAGGACAAGGAGGACGACGTCCTGGTGGGCGTCAAGTCGTCGGCCCTGGCGCTGGGGGAGCGCACGGTCCCCTTCCTGTGGGCCGTCTACGCGCTGGTCCTGCTCCTGTCCGTGGCCGCCGCCGCCCTGGCCGGTTCGCATTGGGCTGCCTATCCGCTGCTGGCCCTGGCCGCCGGTCATCTGGTCTGGCAGGCGGTGACGGTGAACATCCACGACGGCCCCAACTGCCTGCTGCGCTTCAAGGCCAATCGCTTCTACGGCTGGCTGGCGCTGGCCGCCTTCGCCGCCGGGGCATGGCTGTGATCGACGATCTGGCTTCCTTCATCCGCGACAACACGGTCGTCGGCGCGGCGTCGATGGTTCCCGAGCTGCGCCTTCATCTGGCGACCGAGGTCGTGCCGCTGTGGCGCATGACCCAGGACATGATGGAGGACATGGACCTCCCGCCGCCCTATTGGGCCTTCGCCTGGCCCGGCGGCGTGGCCTTGGCGCGCTATCTGCTGGACACCCCCATCGAAGTGCGCGGCAAGCGCGTCCTGGCCTTCGCCGCCGGAGGCGGCATCGACGCCCTGGCCGCCGCGAAGGCCGGGGCGCGCCGCGTCGAAGCCAACGAGATCGACCGCGTCGCCGCCGCCGCCATCGCGCTCAACGCCGAGGCCAACGGCCTCGTCCTGGACGTCGTCACCGACGACATCATGGGCCAGGTGGCCGACCGCTGGGACGTGGTCATCGCCGGGGACGTTTTTTACGAGAACCCCATGGCCCAGCGCGCCGAGGCGTGGTTCACGGCGCTCGCGGCGCGGGGCGTCACGGTCCTGTTCGCCGACCCGGGCCGCACCTACCTGCCCAAGCGCGGCATCGAGGATCTGGTCGACTACGACGTGCCCACCAGCCTGGAGCTGGAGGACAAGCCCCATCGCAAGACCACCGTCTATCGGTTCAGGGGATAGGGAAAGGGTCAGGACTTAGGCGTCGGAGCACCGTCGTCGCCAGTCTCGCCGTCCACCTCGTCGACCTTGGGCACGTCCGGGCGGGCGATGCCCGACCCGTAGGCCTGCTTGGCCTCGATGATGCCGCGGCGGATCTTGCGGGTGCGGGTGAACAGTTCCTGAAGCTTGTCGCCCTCTCCCCAGCGGATGGCCCGTTGCAGGGCCGTCAGGTCCTCGGAGAAACGTTGCAGGATGTCCAGCACGGCTTCCCGATTGTTCAGGAAGACGTCCCGCCACATGACCGGATCGGAGGCGGCGATACGCGTGAAGTCACGGAAGCCGGACGCCGAATACTTGATCACTTCCTGGCGCAACTGGTCCTGAAGATCATCGGCGGTGCCGACGATCGTATAGGCGATCAAATGCGGCAGGTGCGAGGTGATGGCCAGCACATGGTCGTGATGGTCGGCGTCCATGACGTCGACCTTGGAGCCGACCGTCTCCCACAGGAGGCGCACCTTGGCGACCGCCTCGGGATCGCAGCCGGGCGCCGGGGTCAGGACGCACCAACGGTCCTCGAACAGCTCGGCGAAGCCGGCGTCGGGGCCGGAGTGCTCGGTCCCGGCCAGGGGATGGCCCGGCACGAAGTGTACGCCGTCGGCCAGATGCGGCGACACGTCGCGGATCACCGCCTGCTTGACCGACCCGACGTCGGTGACGACGGCGCCGGGCTTGAGGTGTGGACCAAAGGCGGCGGCCACGGCGCCGCTGGCGCCGATGGGCACGGCGATCACCACCAGGTCGGCGTCGGCCACGGCGACCGCCGGATCGGCGGAAATCTCATCGACGATGCCCAGGTCCCGCGCCCGCTCCATGCTGCCGTCGGCGGCGGTATGGCAGACGATGGTTCCGGCCAGCCCCTTGGCCCGCAGGGCGCGGGCCAGGGACGAGCCGATCAGGCCGATGCCGATGAAGGCGACTCTGTCGAACAGAGGCTGTGTCATCAGGCCTCCAGGAACTCCTTGAGGGTCTCGACGACGAGGCGGTTGTCCTCCTCGACGCCGACGGAAACGCGCAGCCAGTCCGGTAGACCGTAGCCACCCATGCGACGGATGATGATGCCGCGGGCGCGCAGATAGGCGTCGGCGGACGCGGCGGTCTTGGCACCGGCGGCGTCGAAGCCCAGAAGCACGAAGTTGCCGACGCTGTCGGTGGCCTTCAGGCCCAGCTTGCGCGCTTCCTCGATCATCCACGGCAGCCAGAAGTCGTTGTGCGCCTTGCACAGGGCCAGGTATTCCCGGTCCTCGACGGCGGCGCGGGCGGCGGCCTGACTGGGCGCGGAGACGTTGAAGGGGCTGCGCAGGCGGTTCAGGACGTCGGCGATGCCCGACGGGCAGAAGGCCCACCCCACGCGCGCGCCGCCCAGCGCGAAGATCTTGGAGAAGGTGCGCAGCATCACCGTGTTGGGGGTGACGTCGACCAGATCCTGACCGGCGGAATAGTCGTTGCGGTCCACGTATTCGCTATAGGCCGCGTCGATGGCCAGGATCACGTGGCCCGGCAGTCCGTCGCGCAGGCGCTTCATCTCGTCGGGCGTGATGTAGGTGCCGGTCGGATTGTTGGGATTGGCGACGAAGACGATCTTGGTCTTCGGCGTCACGGCGGCCAGCAGCTTGTCCACGTCGCAGCGCATGTCGGTTTCCGGCGCCGTCACCGGGGTCGCGCCGACGCCCTTGGCGTAGATGGCGTACATCAGGAAGCCGTGGGCGTGGTAGAGCACCTCGTCCCCCGGACCGCAGTAGGCCTTGACCAGCAGACCGATCAGTTCGTCCGAGCCGCTGCCGCAGACGATGCGCTCGGGGTCCAGGCCCCAGCGCGCGCCGATGGCCTTGCGCAGATCCGTGCAGCCGCCGTCGGGATAGCGATGCAGGGACGCCGCCTGCGCCTTGAACGCCTCCTGGGCGCGCGGGCTGGGACCCAGCGGCCCCTCGTTGGAGGACAGCTTGATCACGCGTTCCAGCCCCTGGAGGGCGGACTCGCCGCCCTGGTAGGGGGAGATCTCCATGATCCCGGGCTGCGGTTTGGGAAGGCTCGTGGCGTCAGTCATGGTCGGCTTCTTCACGAAGGGAGGGATGGAAGGGGGGGAAGGCGGGGCGTGTCGGGACGAAACCGTCAGGACAGGCCGTGCGCGTCGAAGGGCGTGGCGTAACCGCCGATCACCGTCACCCGCGCGACGCCGCCATCCGCGCCCAGGCGCTTCATGGCGGCGTCCTCCGGGTCGCAGTAGGCGCCGGTCTCGACCAGATGGAGCCGCACGCCGTCGG
>CAZFRK010000236.1:0-5568 GCA_964521375.1 uncultured Rhodobacterales bacterium | reverse complement strand
CGACCGGCGGCGCCTGCCGCGCGCCCTGCGCGACGGCCTGGACGACAGTAAGAAGCTGAGCCGCCCGCGCCGCGAGGCCCTGTTCGCCCTGCTGACCGAGGCCGAGGGCCTTCATGTGGCCGTCGGCCTCGCCACCGTCGAGGAGATCGACGGCCTCAACATCCTGCGCGCCACCCATCTGGCCATGCGGCGCGCCGTGGAGGCCCTGCCCATCCCGCCGGACCTCGCCCTGATCGACGGCAATCAGGCGCCGCGCGCCTTTCCCTGCGCCGTCCAATGCGTGGTCAAGGGCGACGGATTGAGCCTCTCCATCGCCGCCGCCTCCATCATGGCGAAGGTGACGCGCGACCGCCTGATGGACGATCTGGCGCGCGCCTATCCGCACTACGGCTGGGACCGCAACGCGGGCTACGGCACCGCCGAACACCGCGCCGCCATCGCCGCCCACGGCCCCAGCCCGCACCACCGCCGCAGCTTCGCGCGTCAGGGCGACTTGTTCGCCGAGCCGGTCAATTCCTAGGCGATTCATCGTTGAATCCCAGGACTCTACGGGGCCCTCTTCAAGCTTTTTGACACCTGTTGCAGATGCGCCACAGATCCCCCATCCCCTGTGGCGGACGACTCTGGGCGACACAAGATCGTGTGGATCGCCGAAGGCTTCGAGTCGCGCTTTCAGACTCACCGGCAACCCATTGATTCCGCCGACTCTTGACGGAGTCGCCGCGGCTGGGAAATCTTGGCGTCACCGAATGCCAAACCCGCCCCCGCCCGCGCTTTCCGGTGCCCGCGCCGAGGGGCCTCAACCGATTGCCCAGTCCATGACCAAGACCGCGTCCCCCACCGCCACGACCCCGGCCGCCAAGGCCCCCGCCAAGACCAAGGCGCCCGGCAAGGCCGCCGCGGCGGCCAAGAGCCAGGCGACCAAGACCAACGTCATCTATTCCGGCGACTGCGTCAGCGTGATGAATTCGCTGCCGGAAAAGTCCGTCGATCTGGTCTTCGCCGACCCGCCGTACAACCTTCAGCTCGGCGGCGAGCTGCACCGGCCCGACAACAGCCGCGTGGACGGGGTGGACGACGCCTGGGACCGCTTCGACAGCTATCAGGCCTATGACCAGTTCACCCGTGACTGGCTGACCGCCGCCCGCCGGGTGCTGAAGGACGACGGCGCGCTGTGGGTCATCGGCAGCTACCACAACATCTTCCGGGTCGGCGCGCTGCTCCAGGAACTGGGCTTCTGGATGCTCAACGACGTGGTGTGGCACAAGTCCAACCCCATGCCGAACTTCCGGGGCACCCGCTTCACCAACGCGCACGAGACGCTAATCTGGTGCGCCAAGGATCCGAACGCCAAGTACACCTTCAACTACGACGCCATGAAGGCGATGAACGACGGCACCCAGATGCGCTCCGACTGGACGCTGCCGCTGTGCACCGGCGCCGAACGCCTGAAGGGCGACGAGGGCGGCAAGCTGCACCCGACGCAGAAGCCCGAAAGCCTGCTCTACCGCGTGCTCATGGCCTCCACCAAGCCGGGCGACGTGGTGCTCGATCCCTTCTTCGGCACCGGCACCACGGGCGCCGCCGCCAAGCGCCTGGGCCGCAAGTACATCGGCATCGAGCAGGACGCGGGCTACATCGCCGCCGCCCGCAAGCGCATCGGCGCCGTCGAGGAAATCGCCGACACCGAACTGCTGCTGACGCCGTCCAAGAAGTCCGAGCCGCGAGTGCCCTTCGGCACCGTCGTCGAGCGCGGCCTTCTGGAGCCGGGCACCGTCCTAACCGACGCCTCGGGCCGCGTGACGGCCAAGGTGCGCGCCGACGGCACGCTGATTTCCGCCGACCACCGCGGGTCCATCCATCAGGTCGGCGCCGCCGTCCAGGGCGCCCCGTCGTGCAACGGCTGGACCTACTGGCACGTGCAGCACGGCAAGCAGCGCGTCGCCATCGACGTCCTGCGCCAGAAGGTGCGCGCCGAAATGACCCAGTCCCTGCAATAGGGACGACCCGTCTTTTTCCCGGGACGGACGGATCCGCGCCCGTCCCCGCCTTCAACCCGTGTCCTGGGTGCCTCCTGGACACGGGTCTTTTTTTGGTCGGGAGCGTCTCGGGCGCCCCGGACGGTCAGTAGTTGTCCAGGGCCAAGCCGATGAAGGACCCCGGCAGGCCGTCGTCCTGGCTGAACAGCAACGCCTGAACATCGGCCTGATGGCCCTTCACCGCCTCCTGGAACAGATACCAATCGGTTTCCCGATAGCGGGCGCTGTCCTTCCAGGTGTAGCGGTCCTTGAACAGCGTCACCTTATCGAGCGCCGCGTCCATCAGATCGAGCCCGCTGCGCCAGCGGTCGCGGAAGCCGCGCACCTGCTCGGTCACCGCCGCCTCCAGCCAATCGTCCTCGCGATACTCCGGCATCTGGGTCCCGCCATAGTCGTGACGATTGGCCAAGGCGCGATAGCGGGCGACACGCGTGTCCCGCAGGCGGTTGTCGGCGTCGCGCTCGCGGACGCAGTCCTTCAGGTCGGCCAGCAGGGCGTCGGCCTCGCCTTCGGGGTCGGTGGCCGCCGGGCCGCTGTTGGCGATGCCCGCCAGCCACAGGAACAGGTGCCGCGCCGCCTCCAGGAAACGGGCGCGGTTGTCGACGCGCGGCTCGATCAGGCGGCGGTCGTCCCACACCAGCCCCGGCTCGTCGGGGCAATGGCGGGCCTCGGCGTGGCCGATGTTGGGCAGGGCCTTGGTCAGCATCTCCTCCAGGGAGTTGAAGGCGGTGTAATAGCCGACGAAGTTCTGGTGCGCCCAGGTATCGACATAGGTATGGCAGGCGACGCCGACGCGGTACGGGCTGCCCGACGCCTTGGCCTTGGCGATCATGGCCCGCGCGTTGGCGCTGTTCGGCGTCGTGTTCAGCCAGTGCATGGCGCCGTCCTTGCGCCACGCGGTGGGCGCCATGGGATCGCCGGGCAGGAAGTGGAACAGCGGATAGATGCGGAACAGCTTGGCCTTCGGCTTGGTGATGTCGAGGGTCTGGCTGATGTAGTTCCGGTACAGCCCGCCTTCTTCGTCCTCCACCTCCAGGATGACGTCGTTGTCGTCCACGTACTGGCTGGCGGTGGCGATGACGCGGGCCTCGGTCGGGGAGAACCCCGCCCGCGCGGCGATCAGATAGGTCATATAGTAGTGGAACTCGATATCCATGGCCCGCCCCCCAAAGTGCGCGCGAAAGGGGATCTCCCCCGCCCCATTCTACACTTCGGCGACCGGCGCGCCCAGTCGCCGTCCACCGCCCGCCTCCGCGCGGGCACAAAGCCTTTGCAGCCCCCCGCCGCACGGGGTAAAACCGGGCAACTCGCGGCGCCGCCTTGATCGGCTCCCTCCGGCTCGTCCGAATGGACCCCTTGATGACCGAAACAATCTCCCCCGACGCGACCCCCGAGCTTTCGGTGGTCGTCCCGGTCAAGAACGAGGAAGACAACATTCTTCCCCTGGTGACCGAGATACACGCCGCCCTGAACGGGCGTGTGCCGTTCGAGATCGTCTATGTGGACGACGGCTCCGACGACCGCACGCCCGCCGTCCTGCGCGAGACGCGGGAGCGGTTCCCCATGCTGCGGGTCATCCGCCATCGCCAGAGCTGCGGTCAGAGCCAAGCCGTGGCGACCGGCGTGCGGGCGGCGCGCGGGGCCTGGATCGCGACGCTGGACGGCGACGGACAGAATGATCCCGCCGACATCCCCGCCATGCTCGACCGGCGGGCCGAACTGGCCACCGCCGGGGGCGTCGACATGGCCCTGGTGATGATCGCCGGTCACCGCCAGAAGCGGAACGACACTTGGTTCCGCCGCCTGTCGTCGAAGGTCGCCAACGGCGTGCGCTCGGGCATGCTGAAGGATTCCACCCCCGACAGCGGCTGCGGCCTGAAGGTCTTCGCCCGCGACACCTTCCTGCGCTTCCCGCGCTTCGACCATATGCACCGCTTCCTGCCCGCCCTGATGATCCGCGAAGGCGGGCGCGTCGAAAGCGTGCGCGTCAATCACCGGGCGCGCGAACGCGGCACCTCCAAGTACGGCCTGTGGAACCGCCTGTGGGTGGGCATCGTCGACCTGTTCGGCGTTTGGTGGCTGCAACGCCGCGCCCGCAACCCCGTCATCGAGACCCAGGACTGAGGTCGGCGTGACCGCCATGAGCCGAGACCCCGCGCCCCCGACCGAGGACACGCCCGCCTCCGGCGCCGCCCCGGCCCAGGGCGGCATCGGCCTGCGCGGACTGGCCAAGGGACTGATCATGATCGGCTCGCTGGTCGCCGTCGGCGTGGCGGCCAAGCAGGTCGGCCTGGCCGACATGCTCGACACCAAATGGCTGGATCAAAAGGTCATCGGCCAAGGCCTGTCCGGGGAGTTGATCTTCATCGCCCTGGGCGCCGTCCTGTCGGCCATCGGCCTGCCGCGCCAGTTGGTCGCCTTCGGCGGCGGCTACGCCTTCGGGCTGGTCGGCGGCACCGCCATCGCGCTCGTCGCCCAGACCCTGGGCTGCGCGCTGGCCTTCTTCTACGCCCGGCTGCTCGGGCGGTCGGCGGTGCGCGACCGATTCGGCAAGCGCATCCGCCGCATCGACGATTTCCTGCGCGGCCACCCCTTCACCATGACGCTGCTCATCCGCTTCTTGCCGGTCGGCTCCAACGTGGTGACCAACCTCGCCGCCGGAGTGTCCAGCGTCCCCGCTCCCGCCTTCCTGAGCGGGTCGGCCGCCGGATATTTGCCGCAGACCGTCATTTTCGCCTTGCTGGGAACCGGCATTCACCTAGATACGGCCTATCGGACGGGCGTTTCCATCGCGCTCTTCGTCGCCTCCAGCCTGATCGGCGTGGCGCTGTACCGACGGGTCCGCGGCGCACGGCGCGTCGTCTCCGACGACTGATTTTTCCCGCTCCGATGCCCTTCCCCGGCCCGCTGGGGGTTGACTTGCCACGGCAGGACAATTACCTGTTTTGGCACTCATAGGAGGGGAGTGCTAACACCGGCATGGTCGCGCCGCCTCCCGTCTCCGTCTTACGAAGTCAGGTCACAATTCGGAGGACCCCAAAATGAAGTTTCGTCCGCTGCATGACCGCGTGCTGATCAAGCGCGTGGAAAGCGAGGAAAAGACCGCCGGTGGCATCATCATCCCCGACACCGCCAAGGAAAAGCCCATGGAAGGCACCGTGGTCGCGGTCGGTCCGGGCGCCCACGGCGAAGACGGCAAGCTGATCGCGCTGGACGTCAAGGCCGGCGACAAGGTCCTGTTCGGCAAGTGGTCGGGCACCGAGGTCAAGATCGACGGTGAAGACCTGATCATCATGAAGGAGTCGGACATCATGGGTGTGGTCGAGGCCTAAGCCTCCCCGTCCGTCCGTTCCCCCGAAACAGAAATATCGAGGTTAAGAGACAATGGCTGCCAAGGACGTGAAATTCTCCACCGACGCCCGCGACAAGCTGCTGCGCGGTGTCGACCTGCTCGCCAACGCCGTCAAGGTGACCCTGGGTCCGAAGGGCCGCAACGTGGTCATCGAAAAGAGCTTCGGCGCCCCGCGCA
>CAZFRK010000235.1:0-5597 GCA_964521375.1 uncultured Rhodobacterales bacterium | reverse complement strand
ACGCCTTCCTGCGCCGCTGCTTCTTCCACTACATCCGCTTCCCCGACGCCGACACCATGTCCGAGATCGTCGCCGTCCACTATCCGGACGTGAAGGAGCGCCTGGTCCGCGAGGCGCTGACCATGTTCTACGAGCTGCGGGAGATTCCGGGCCTGAAGAAGAAGCCGTCGACCAGCGAACTGCTCGACTGGATCAAGCTTTTGATGGCCGACGACATCAGCCCCGAGGCCCTGCGCGCCAAGGACGTGAAGTCGGTCATTCCGCCGCTGCACGGGGCGCTTCTGAAGAACGAGCAGGATGTCCACATGCTCGAACGCCTCGCCTTCATGGCCCGGCGCGAGGGACGGTGAGGCGGCCCGCCGTGCGCGGTCGGACGGCTCAGCGGGCGACCACGTCGATGGACTTGAGCGAGATCGGCGGATGGTCCGGCGGGCAGACCAGGGCGCCCGACGGCAAGCGCCGGACGAACCAGCGGCGGGCCAGGGCGGCCTCCAGCAGGGCCGCCGGCGGCGGGGCCAGGAAGCCGTCCATGTGGGTCTCGAAGCTGCCGCCGTTGGCCCAGAACAGAAGCTCGCGGGTCAGGATGGTGTCGGACATGCCGTTGGTCTGGCGGGTGTGCCAGGCGTCCAGCAGGACCCGCATGTCCTCCGGGCCCATGGCCTGGTCCAGCTTGCGCTCCTGCAGGGAGCGGCGCAGTTCGTGCCAGGTTCCGGCCCCGATCAGCAGGGTCAGGGCCTCCTGGAGGGCGGGCGATGGCTCGGTCATGTCGGGTCTCTTCCATCCGCTTCGGCCCTTCCCTGATACACCATCGCGGGGCGGCGGGGGAACCCGCCCAACCGTGATCGTTTGTCGATATCGCGACGCGGCCTGAGGGAGCGCCCATGTTCGCCAAGCTTTTCTATGGCCTGAAGGAGGCCGGTCTGCCGGTCAGCCTGAACGAGTACCTGACGCTGATCGGCGCCGTGGAGGCGGGCTGCGCCAACTACGCGGTGGAGGATTTCTACTACCTGTCCCGCGCCACGCTGGTGAAGGACGAGCGCAACCTCGACAAGTTCGACCGCGTCTTCGGCACGATCTTCAAGGGGCTGGAGGAGATCGGCCTCGACGACCTGATCGAACAGGCGAACATCCCCGAGGAGTGGCTGCGCAAGCTGGCCGAGAAGTACCTCTCGGAGGAAGAGAAGGCCAAGATCCAGTCGCTGGGCGGCTGGGAAGAGCTGATGGAGACGCTCAAGAAGCGTCTGGAGGAGCAGAAGAAGCGCCACCAGGGCGGCAACAAGTGGATCGGCACCGCCGGAACCAGCCCCTTCGGCGCCTACGGCTACAATCCCGAAGGCATCCGCATCGGCCAGGACACGTCCCGCCACCGCCGCGCCGTGAAGGTATGGGACAAGCGCGAGTTCAAGAACCTGGACGGTGACGTCGAGCTGGGCACCCGCAACATCAAGATCGCCCTGCGCCGCCTGCGCCGCTTCGCCCGCGAAGGCGCGGCGACCGAACTGGACCTGGACGGCACCATCCGCTCCACCGCCCACCAGGGCGGCATGCTGGACCTGAAGATGGTGGCCGAGCGGCACAACAAGGTGAAGGTGCTGCTGTTCCTCGATATCGGCGGCTCCATGGACGACCACATCCAGATGCTCGAGGAGCTGTTCTCCGCCGCCCGGTCGGAATTCAAGCACCTGGAGCACTACTACTTCCACAACTGTCCCTATGACTTCCTGTGGAAGGACAACAGCCGCCGCTGGACCGACCGCGTGCCGACCTGGGAGGTGCTGCGCACCTATCCCGCCGACTACAAGCTGATCTTCGTCGGCGACGCCTCCATGAGCCCCTACGAGATCGCCTTCGCCGGGGGCGCCGTGGAGCATTGGAACGAAGAGGCCGGGCGCGTGTGGCTGGAACGCATGCTGAATGTGTGGAAACATGCCGTCTGGCTGAACCCGGTGCCGGAAGGGCGCTGGGGCTATACACAATCCGTCCAGATGATCCGGGAGATCATGGAAGACCGCATGTTCCCCATGACCCTGGAAGGCATCGACGCCGCCATGCAGGACCTGAACAAGTGATCCGAACCCTGGTCGTCGTGCTGCTGGCCGCCGCCGCCCTGTCGGGATGCCTGGCGCGGTCGCCGCGCGTGGAGAGCGTCGCCCGTCCGGCGGCGCCCACCGCCGAGACGGGGCCGCGCACGGTGGCTTTCCGCTGTACCGGCGACGGCAATATGACCGCCCGTTTCCACAAGGGAGAGGTGCGCCTGTTCCTGCCTGGTCGGTCGGTGCTTCTGCCCGCCGCCGTCTCCGCCTCCGGCGCCCGCTACGCCGGGGCGGCGGGCGAATTCTGGGACAAGGGCGGACAGGCCCGCGTGACCCTGGACGGTCGGCAGCGCGATTGCGTGGCCCTCGACGCCCTCGATCCCTGGGCGGAGGCCAAGCTGGCGGGCGTCTCCTTCCGGGCGCTGGGCCACGAGCCGGAGTGGCTGGTGGAGGTGCGTCCGGGACGCGACGTGGTTCTCAGCCGGGGGATCCCGCCGACCGCCGACCGCTGGCCCTACGACCGCCCCCGCCATACGGCGACGGCGCGGGTGTGGACGCTGTCGTCGCCGCGCGGCAGCCTGACGGTCTTTTCCACCCCGCGTCCCTGCCGCGATTCCATGAGCGGCGAGACCTTCCCCGAAACCGTCACTGTCATTTCCCCGGTCGGCACCGTACAGGGATGTGGCCGCGACCTGGATTGAGGACCTGTCATGTTGCGCCTTCTGGCCTTTCTCGGCGCGCTCCTGATCGCCGCCGCCCCCGCCGGCGCCGAGACCATCGGCGAGGTGGACACCGCCTTCAAGCTGATCGGCCCCAACCATAAGATCGTCATCGAGGCCTTCGACGATCCGCTCATTTCCGGTGTCACCTGCCATGTCAGCCGGGCGCGGACGGGCGGTGTCTCCGGGGCGCTGGGCCTGGCCGAGGACACCTCCGACGCCTCCATCGCCTGCCGTCAGGTGGGACCGATCACCCTGCCGTCCGGCCTGAAGAACAAGGACGGCGACGAGGTCTTCTCCGAACGCCGCTCGATCTTGTTCAAGCGATTGCGGGTGGTGCGCTTCTTCGACGAAAAGCGCCGCGTCCTGGTCTATCTGGTCTATTCCGACAAGCTGATCGACGGCTCGCCGAAGAACGCCATCTCCACCGTGCCGGTCATGCCCTGGGGCGGCGTCGCGCCGCGCGTCGCCGAATAGGCGGTCGTGTCCGCCCCGCGCGCCGTGATGGGTATTCCTGGTCTGGGCGCGGAGGCGGGCTTGGGGTAAAGTCCCGGCCACTCCGTGTCCCCCCACCCAGGAGCCTATTCCGTGAGCGACGGCCAGGATGTGACACTCTCCCTCACGGCGGTGATCGTCGCCGTGACCGAGGAAGTGCCCCGCGTCCTGGTGGCGCGGCGCATGAGCCACGATCTGGCCACCCCCGCCCAACAGGGGGCGCCCGCCGTGCCCGCCGACAGTCCCGACACCCTGCCCTTCGGCCCCTTCGATCCGGTGTCCCACCGCACGCTGGATCTGGGCTGCCGCCAGTGGGTGGCCGAACAGACCGGCATCGACCTGCGCTACGTGGAACAGCTCTACACCTTCGGCAGCCAGTACCGCGACCCGCGCGAGATTCACGGCGGGCGCCGCGTCGTCACCACCGCCTACCTGGGGCTGACCCAGGAAACCGGGTTGGCCGGAAGCGGCGACGCGGCATGGCGCGATTGGTACGCCTTCCTGCCCTGGGAGGATTGGCGCAAGGGACGGCCCGACGTCCTGGACGCGGTCATTCGCCCCTATCTGCGCGCCTGGATCGAGGACGCCCCCGACACCGCCGTCCGCCGCCGCCGCACCGAGCGCGTGGATGTCGCCTTCGGGCTGGAGGCCATGGCCGGGTTCGATCCCGTGCGGGCGCTCGACCGCTACGAACTGCTCTACGAGGCGCGGCTGGTGCCCGAAGCCCTGCGCGACGAGGCCGAACACGCCCGCGCCGCCGGGCGCCCGACGCCGGGACCGGACCCGGTGCGTCTGGCCGTGGCGGCGGGATTGGGCAGCCCAATGGCCATCGACAACCGCCGCATCCTGGCCAGCGCCCTGACCCGGCTGCGCGGCAAGCTGGCCTATCGTCCGGTGGTCTTCGACCTGCTGCCGCCGACCTTCACCCTGCTTCAGTTGCAACGGGTGGTCGAGGCCCTGTTCGGAACGACGCTGCACAAGCAGAACTTCCGCCGCACCGTCACCACCATGGAACTGGTCGAGCCGACGGGCCGCATGGAGTGCGTCGGGCGGGGCCGTCCGGCGGAACTGTATCGCTTCCGGCGGGAAGCCGTCCTGGAACGCCGGACCCTGGGAATCGGCGTGCCGGTGGCCCGCGAGTAGAGTTGGAGCGGAGTCGGCGGTACCCGCCTACCGCGTGGCGATGATGGAGGATTCGGTCGTGTCGGGCAGTTCCTCCGTGACCGAGGTCCCCAGGGAGGGCGAATTTTTCACCGTCAGGCTGCCGCCGTGCAGCTCCACCAGGCCCTTGGTCAGGGGCAGGCCGATGCCGGGACCCATGACCCGCGGGATCACGCCCTCGCCGCCGCCCGTGCCGCGTGGGCGCCGCTCCAGGCGAGGACGGTGGAAGACCGGCCACCGAACGCCCAGAAGCAGAGGAACGTCAGGCTCGGCACCAGCGACACCGGTGCCGTCTCCAACAGAGCCGATCCCATGCTGACCGCCGCGGTCACGCTCACGTCCCTTCCCATTCGCTCCGCCGAAACCGTCTTTTCGGCGGTGATGGGGTGGTTTACGCAAGTGCCGCGTCGGGGAAGGGAGAACGCCGCCGGGCCGTCAGGGGAGCGGCGTCAGATCGGCTGGTTCTTCCAGAACCGGACGGCGCCGCGCACCACGCGCCAGATCACCCACGGCCAGATCAGGCCCGCCCAGGCCGCGCCCCGGATATCCATCTCGAAGACCAGATAGGCGGCCACGGCGACCACCGGGGCGGCGATCCAGAAGGTCAGGATCAGGTGCCGCAGGTGCCCGGCCAGGACCGGGTCGGTGACTTCGGCCTTCTTGCCGTGGGCGACCAGCACGCCCGCCACCATGGCCGCCTGGAGGGCGATGCCGATGAGGAACAGCGTGTAGGTGACGCTGACGGTCTTTTTCGGGTCGTCCTGGGGCGCTGCCATGGGGGTCTCCGGTCGAGGGTCAGTCCGTCTTGTGCCTGAGCGCGGCGTCCGGGGCCAGAAAAACCGTGACAGCGGCGCATTAATGCTCTATCAGAGCATTATAAATATGCTCAATAAGAGTACGAGGGGAGGTCTCTTTCTGAGCATAAAACACGGAACCGCAACACTTTTCCCTTCTCGCGCCGGGAGCCATGCCATGAACGCCGAGTCGCCGACCACGCCCAGGATCGATAGCTTGTCCGAGGGCCTCCGGGAGCGTTTGAAGGATTGGGTGACGCCCATGGAATGGCCGCTGATCGCCCCGACCATCGAGGCCATCCAGCGCCTGAAGCGGGAGCGCGACGCCGTCCTTCTGGCGCACAACTACATGAAGCCGGAAATCTTCCACGCCGTCGCCGACATCACCGGCGACA
>CAZFRK010000234.1:0-5600 GCA_964521375.1 uncultured Rhodobacterales bacterium | reverse complement strand
ACCGACTGGTCGAAGTGGGAGGACCCCTTCCGCCTGACCATGGATTCCTACTGGAAGTTCCAGGCGGAAAAGGAGCGCAAGCTGTACGCGGTGCTCGACAGCTTCGCCCAGAACAACGGCCAGATGGGCATCTCCGACGCCAAGTACGTGAACGCCATCAAGCTGTTCCTGACCGGCGTCAGCCCGCTCGAATATCAGGCGCATCGCGGGTTCGCCTTCGCCGGGCGCCACCTGCGCGGCGTCGGTCCGCGAGTCGCCGCGCAGATGCAGTCGCTGGACGAACTGCGCCACGTGCAGACGCAGGTCCACACCATCAGCCACTACAACAAGTTCTTCGACGGCTTCTCCGAGTTCCGCCACATGCATGATCGCGTGTGGTACCTGAGCGTGCCCAAGTCGTTCTTCGACGACGCCCGCTCCGCCGGGCCGTTCGAATTCATGATCGCCATCGGTTTCGCTTTTGAATACGTGCTGACGAACCTTCTGTTCGTGCCCTTCATGTCCGGCGCCGCCTATAACGGCGACATGGCCACCGTCACCTTCGGCTTCTCCGCCCAGTCGGATGAAAGCCGCCACATGACGCTCGGCATCGAGGTCATCAAGTTCCTGCTCGAACAGCATCCGGACAACTTGCCGATCGTCCAGAAGTGGGTCGACAAGTGGTTCTGGCGCGGCCATCGCGTTCTCAGCCTGGTCGCCATGATGATGGACTACATGCTGCCCAAGAAGATCATGTCCTGGAAGGAAGCCTGGGAGATCTATTTCACCGAGGCGGGCGGCAGCCTGTTCCAGGACCTGGGCCGCTACGGCCTGCGTCCGCCCAAGTACGCCGACATCGCCACCGCCGAGGCGGAGCACCTGTCGCACCAGAACTGGTCCATCTTCTACCAGTACACCCATGCCGCCGGGTTCCACACCTGGTTGCCGACAGCCGAGGAAATGGACTGGCTGTCGGAAAAGTACCCCAACACCTTCGACAAGTACTACCGCCCCCGCTACGAGTTGTGGGCGGAGATGGAGAAGGACGGAAAGCGTTTCTACAACAACGGCCTGCCGCAGTTGTGCACGACCTGCCAGATTCCCATGGGCTACACCGAGCCGGGCGATCCCACGACCATCGCCTTCCGCTCCAGCAGCCATGGGGGCGAGACGTACCACTTCTGCTCCGACGGCTGTAAGGACATCTTCGACAACGAACCGGAAAAGTTCTCCCAGTCCTGGCTGCCGGTGCACCAGATCTTCCAGGGCAATTGCGGAGGGGCCGACGTCGGGGATGTGCTCAAGTGGTACAACATGAACATCGGCGCCGACAACATGGACCAGGCCGGGTCTCCCGATCAGAAGATGTGGGAGCAATGGCAGGCCCATAAGGCGAAGGTCGCGGGATAGCCCGTCCGCGGTGCGGGCGGCCCGTCTTCGGTCGCCCCATCGCTTCCAGGTGAACCAAAAAAGGTCAATTCACGGAGGAAAATGATGGGTGTCATTGCCATTACCCCGGACTACGCCAAGCATGTCGACATACGGGATCGCCGGGAGAATTTCCACGGCAACATGGTCGTCTACCTGCATTGGGAGGAGCATCTCTCGTTCTGCGCCGCCATGGCCTTTCCGCTGCCGCCGGACATGCCCTTCGGCGCCATGGTCGAGGAGGTCCTGAAGCCGCACTACAGCGCGCATCCGGACTTCGAGAAGATCGACTGGGCGGCGGTCAAATGGACCATCGACGGCGCCGAGGCGACGCCGGCCCTGGACCGCTCTTTGGCCGATAACGGTGTCGGGCACAAATCCCTGATCCGCTTCTGGACCCCTGGCCTGCATGGCTATCGCGGCGTCGCGACGGCCTGACGCGGACGGAAAAAAGCAAGACTTCGGACACGCCTGGGAGGGCGCCATGACCCATCAATTGACCATCGAGCCGACAGGCGACGTGATAGACGTGGAGGAGGGGCAGACCATCCTCGACGCCGCGTTGCGCGCCGGGATCTGGCTGCCGCACGCCTGCGGCCACGGTCTCTGCGGCACCTGCAAGGTGGATGTCGTCGACGGCGACGTGGATCATGGCGCCGCCTCTCCCTTCGCGCTCATGGACTTCGAGCGGGACGAGGGCAAGACGCTTTGCTGCACGGCGACCATGGAGTCCGATGTCACCATCGAGGCGGAAATCGACGAGGATCCGGACGCCCGCACCATTCCGGTGCGCGACTTCACCGCCACGGTGGAGCGGCTGGATGATCTGACCCATGACGTGAAGGGGCTGGTTCTGGCCCTGGACGAGCCGATCGACTTCCAGGCCGGACAGTACGTCAACCTGACCATCCCCGGCGTCGAGGGGGCGCGGGCCTTCTCCATCGCCAACGCGCCCTGTCAGGACCGTCTGGTGGAGCTTCAAATCCGCCTCGTTCCGGGCGGCAAGGGCACGGCGGTCATTCACGACGGCCTGAAGGTCGGCGACCGCCTGACCTTTTCCGGTCCCTACGGGCGCTTCTTCGTTCGCAAGTCGGCCACCGAGCCGATGCTCTTCCTGGCCGGGGGCACCGGGGTCTCCAGCCCACGTTCCATGATCCTCGACCTGATCGCCGACGGGCGCGGCGAGCCGATGACCCTCATCCACGGCGTGCGCACGCAGGCCGACCTCTATGGTCGCGAGGAGTTCGAGGCGCTGGCCGTGGCCCATCCCAATTTCCGCTACGTTCCGGCCTTGTCGGACGAGCCCGAGGGCAGCGACTGGACCGGCGAGCGCGGCTATGTCCATGACGTCGCGGCGCGCCTGTTCGACGGTGGGTTCTCCGGCCACAAGGCCTATCTTTGCGGACCGCCGGTGATGATCGAGGCCTGCATCCGCGCCCTCATGCAGGGGCGGCTGTTCGAGGCCGACATCTACACCGAGAAATTCCTGACCGCCGGGGACGCCGCCGAAAAGCCGCGCAGCCCCGTGTTCAAGAGGCTGTGACCATGACCGAGACGACAGTCCTGTCCCGTCCCGGCGCGCCCAAGGTCGCCGCCGTGAAGACCCATACCGTCCGCCTGGTGGACGGCTCCGAGTTCCTGTGCCCCGGCGACGAACGCCTGCTGGTGGCCATGGAACGCACCATCGGACGCATCATTCCTGTCGGCTGCCGTCGCGGCGGTTGCGGGGTATGCCGCGTACGCATCGTCGAAGGCGCCTATACGAGCGGCCCGATGAGCGCGGCGCACGTGAGTTCGGCGGAACAGGACGCGGGCTATGCCCTGGCCTGTTGCGTCTATCCGGCCAGTGACCTTGTGGTCGAACTGGCCCCCAAGCCCAAGGCCGCGGTGGCGCCTGCCGCTGTTGCCCATTCCTCTCAGTGTACCTGAGTTTTTCCAGGAAACGTTCAACCAGGAGACTAGAAATGGCTCTTACCGGAGTTCTCCGTCCCGGCTTCATTCAGCTTCGGATCCTCGACGTCGAGGCTTCCCTGACGCACTACGTCGATCACCTGGGCCTCAACTTGGTCGGCGACGGTGGCGATGGTCGTATCTACCTGAAGGGCTGGGACGAGTTCGACCGTCACAGCGTGATTCTGCGCAAGGCCGAAACCCCGGGTCTGGATATCATGGCGTTCAAGTGCGCCACCGACGCCGACCTGGACGCCTTCGAAAAGCGCATCGCCGACTGGGGTCTGGCCGTCGATCACGTTCCCGCCGGTGAACAGCCGGGCATGGGCCGCCGCATCGGCTTCATGCTGCCGACCGGTCACCGCATCGAGCTCTACGCCGACATCGAGATGGCCGAAAAGCACCCGTCCGTCATGAATCCGGAAATCTGGCCGGAAGTTCCGCGCGGCATGAAGGCGACCCGTTTCGACCATGCCCTGCTGTACGGTCCGGGCATCGCCAAGGCCCAGAAGTTCTTCGAGGAATGCCTGGACTTCAAGACCGCCGAACAGGTCGTGACCGACGACGGCGTCCTGGCGATCTGGTTGACCTGCGCCACCAAGGCCCACGACATCGCCTTCGTGGAGCACGCCGAGCCGGGCAAGTTCCATCACGCCGCCTTCTTCCTGGAAAGCTGGCATGACGTCGGCCATGCCGCCGACCTGATGACCCACTTCGACATCTCTATCGACATCGGGCCGACCCGCCACGGCATCACCCGCGGCCAGACCATCTACTTCTTCGACCCGTCGGGCAACCGGAACGAAGTGTTCGCCGGCGGCTACACCTACTACCCGGACAACCCCACCCGCGAGTGGACCGGCAACCAGTTGGGCAAGGGCATCTTCTACTACGAGCAGCAGCTCAATGATCGGTTCCTGACCGTTCTCACCTAGGCCCTTGTCCCTCGCGGCCCAAGTCGCTTTTTTACCCATGGAGACCGATATGCGATTGAGCGTCCGACAGGACAGCATCACCGACGAAGCGGCGCTCGCCGCCGTGACGGCGGCGGTCGCCAAGGGGCGCGAGTTGGGCTGTGCCATGGTCGCGGCGGTGGTGGACGCGGGCGGCAATCTCGTCGCTTGCGTCCGCCCGACGGGGGCCTTCGTGGCCTCCGTCGGCATCGCCCGTGACAAGGCCTGGACGGCGGCTACCTTCGGCCTGTCGACGGACGATCTGCATGGCGCCGTCAGCACTCCGCCGCATCTGCATGACGGCATCGCCGCGCGTGACGGCGTGGTTCTGTTCGGCGGCGGTTATCCCGTCAAGCTCGATGGCCTCGTGATCGGCGGCATCGGTTGTTCCGGTGGTTCCGAGGACGAAGACCGGGCCTGTGCCGCGGCGGGTCTCGCGGCGCTGGGACTGGACTGATCAGCGGTGTTCTTTAAGACCTTTCAACGTTACCCGACCGCCAATTTCCGGCGGCGAAAAATAGGAGCATGACATGACGGCGCAGACCGCTCTCGAGGCCGCTCGGCGCGACGCCCTTCACTTCATCAACGGCGAGTACACCACCGGGACCACGGGCAAGACCTGGGAAAACCGCAGCCCGCTGGACAACTCGCGCATCGGTCTGGTTCACGAGGCCGGAAAGGCCGAGGTGGACGCCGCCGTTTCCGCCGCCCAGGCCGCCCTCAAGGGTGACTGGGGCCGGATGACCGTCGAACAGCGGACCGCCATGCTCGGCGCCGTCGCCGACGAGATCAACAACCGTTTCGACGACTTCCTCCAGGCCGAATGCCTGGATACCGGCAAGCCCATGAGCCTAGCCAGCCACATCGACATCCCGCGTGGCGCCGCCAACTTCAAGATGTTCACCGACGTCATCAAGACGGTGAGCACCGAAACCTTCATGACTCCGACGCCGGACGGCAAGGGCGCCATCAACTACGCCGTGCGCAAGCCCAAGGGCGTGATCGCCGTCATCTGCCCGTGGAACCTGCCGCTGCTGCTTATGACCTGGAAGGTTGGCCCGGCGCTCGCCTGCGGCAACACCGTCGTCGTCAAGCCGTCCGAGGAAACCCCGCTGACCGCCACCCTGCTGGGCGAGGTGATGAACAAGGTCGGCGTGCCCAAGGGCGTCTACAACGTGGTGCACGGTTTCGGCCCGGAAAGCGCCGGAGCGTACCTGACCGCTCATCCGCGGGTGGACGGCATCACCTTCACCGGCGAGACCCGGACCGGCACGGCGATCATGCAGCAGG
>CAZFRK010000233.1:2278-5604 GCA_964521375.1 uncultured Rhodobacterales bacterium | reverse complement strand
CCCGGCGGGAGCGAGGCCCAGGGCGTGCGCATTCCCACCGACGCGGCGGCGTCGCGGGCGCGCGACATCATGATGGAGCTGCGGCGGCGCTCCGACGACCGACGGCGACCGGAGGACGAACGCGACTATATCCGCCGCCTGCTGGACCGCTTCTGACCGTGGGAGGGGGGAAGCGCCCTCTCCTCCGGACCGTCCGGACGACCGACGAAAAAGGCCCCGCCGAGGACGGCGGGGCCTTTCGTCACGAGACCCGCGTCAAGCGCGGGGCGGGCGATCAGACGACCGATTCGACCCACTCGTACAGCTTGCTCTTCGGCAGGGCGCCGATCTTGGTGGCGGCGACCTGACCGTCCTTGAACACCATCAGCGTCGGAATGCCGCGCACGCCGTACTTGGTCGGCGTGCCGGGGTTCTCGTCGATGTTCAGCTTCGCCACGGTGACCTTTTCACCCAAGTCCTTGGCCAGTTCCTCCAGAGCCGGGGCGATCTGGCGGCACGGACCGCACCACTCGGCCCAGAAATCCACCAGGACCGGCATGTCCGCTTTCAGAACATCGGCCTCGAAGGAATCGTCCGTCACCTGCTTCATGTGTTCCGTCCTTTTGAGTTGCAGCGACTCGGCACGCCGCCGGGCGCCCCCAACGCTTGGGGAAAGGCGTCCCGCCGCCGCGAAAGCATGATGCCGCGAGTCTATAGGCGCCCTCGGGAGGCCGTCAAGCGGCGCCCAGGGCTATTCATTAGCAATCCGCCATACGACCTGGCCGACGTCGTCGGCGACCAGCAGGGCGCCGTCGGCGGCCACGGCCAGACCCACCGGGCGGCCCCATACCTCGGCCGTCCGCGTGCCCCGCGACCAGAAGCCCGCCGCGAAGACCTCGTAGCCGCCGACCGGCGCGCCGTCCCGGAACGGCACCCGGACCACGGCGTAGCCGCGCGGTTCGGCGGCGTTCCAGGACCCGTGCAGGGCCACGAAGGCGTCGCCGCGCATTTCCTCGGGGAATCGCGCGCCGTCGTAGAAGACCAGCCCCAGGGCCGCCGCGTGGGCCTGGAACAGGACCTCGGGCACCTTGGTCGCGGCCACTTTCTCCGGCGCCAGATCGGCGTAGTCGGGCTGCGGGTTGGCGCCGATATAGGCAAAGGGCCAGCCGAAGAAGTCGCCCTCCGACAGGGCGGCCAGATAGTCGGGCACCAGATCGTCGCCCAGGCCGTCGCGTTCGTTGACCACCACCCAGGGCCGGTCGCTTCCCGGTCGCAGGGCGATGCCGACCGGATTGCGCAGGCCACTGGCGAAGGTGCGCGGATTGGTCGCCGTCCGCCCGTCCTCGGACAGGTCGAAGGCGGTGACGGTGGCGCGCGGCGGATCCTCGACGGCGATGTTGCCGCGCGAGCCAATGGCGGCGTAGAGGGTGCGTCCGTCCGGTGACAGGGCGATGTTACGGGTCCAGTGTCCGGCGCCGTCGCCCAGGGCGCCGGGCGGCGTCACCCGTTCCGGCGCGGCGGGGGCGCGCAGGGCGGCCTCCCAGGGGGTGAACCAGACGGCGTCCAGGTCGGCGATATAGACTCCGCCGTGCCCGAAGGCTAGGCCGTGCGGACGCCGCAGGCCCGAGACCCAGGTGCCGCGCGCCTCCGCCGTTCCGTCACCGTCGCCGTCGCGCAGGACGGTCACGGTTCCGGCGCGCGGCTGGGCCAGGAAGACATCGCCGTTGGGCGCCACCGCCAGCCAGCGCGCGTGATCCAGGCCGTCGGCGAAGAGCTTGACCTCGAATCCGTCGGGCACGCCGGGTTTGGCGCCGTCCGGACGCGGCACGCGGACCGACGGATTGGCCACCGAGTCCGTGACGTAGGGCTCGGGCAGGCTGTCGGGCGTGATGTGGAAGCGGGCGCCGACGGTCGGCTCCTGGGCCTGGGCCGGAGCGGCGGCCAGGATCGGCGCGGCGACCAGGGACAGGACGAACGGCAGGGTGCGAAGCGGGCGCATGGAGTCCTCCGGGATCGACTCGGTCGGTCCCGTCAGACTGCCACGCGTCGGAGGCTTACTCCACCTTCAGGCCGCATTCGCGACCGATGGCCTCGTAGGCGGCGTTGGAGCCGGAGAGGGAATAGGTGTCGGTGGTCTCGGTGCCGCGCGCCGAGACGCCCTTCACGACCATGGACGATCCGGCGCGGATGGCCTCGGCGATGGCGGCGTCGGATTTGGAATCATAGGCCCAGGCGTGTTCGCCGTTGGGGAACAGCTTCCATTCCTGGCGGTCGACGCGCAGGGTGACCTCGCTCTTTTCCTTGTAGGGATAGCCGGCGATGATCTGGACCTCGTTCAGGCGCTTTTCGCCCGGACGGTGCGTGATGAAGGCGAAGATGTCGCCGCGCTGGGTGTAGTCGCCTTCCGCCTTACGCGGCTGGCTGACCATGAAACAGACCTTGCCGCTGCTTTCCTTCGACACATAGGCGGTCCATTCGCCGAAGGTGTTGAGCACGCGCGGATCGGCGGCCTGGGCGGGGACCGCCGTCGTCACGGCGACCGACGCCAGGACGGCCAGTCCGGCGGCTCGGGCGATCAGGCGGGATACGGCGCGGCGGGGCATGGTCATACTGTTGTCCTCTCGTCCAAACTCGGCGGTTCGGTGACTGCGGCGCGGAGGTCTCCGAAGTACCACAGAGCGCGCCTCCGGTGAAGGTGTCGGCGGCGGATTGGAACGCACGTCAGTCCTTTTCCGTGATGCCGACCTCGCCCAGGGGCGGATCGTCGCGAAAGGACTCCATGCGCTTCGCCGCGCGGAAAATAGGGCCGCCGGACCGATGATCCGGCAACGCCTCGACGGGACCGCCGGCGCGCACCGGGCGGGGCGCGAAGCGGCCACGGGAAATCATGCGGTCATACATGACCACGACGCCCGCGATCCCGACGTTGAGACAGAACTTTGTCGGAATCTTGATGACGAAGTCGCATTTTTCCACGGTCGCGGGCGAAAGGGAATCCCGCTCCGGTCCCATGATGTAGGCGGCGTGGATGGGGTGCTTGAAGCTGGGCAACTCGATGGCGTCGTCGGTCAGCTCGACGCCGACCAGACGGCAGCCGTCCGGCAGCATCAGGTGGTCGACGTCGGGAAAGCTGAAGAAGGGCAGATGCGCCAAGGCGTCGGAGGTGTCGGTGCGATGGCCCTTGCGCCGTTCGTAGGTGGCGCCGACGGTGAAGACGAAGCTGGCGTTGAAGGCATGCGCCGAGCGGAACAGATTGCCCACGTTGTAGGGCTTGTTGATGCGCTCCACGCCAATGCCGAAATAGCCGCGCATGTGGCAATGCTCCCGAAGTTCCGGTATCTCTCGTT
>CAZFRK010000233.1:0-2178 GCA_964521375.1 uncultured Rhodobacterales bacterium | reverse complement strand
ATGCCGAAATAGCCGCGCATGTGGCAATGCTCCCGAAGTTCCGGTATCTCTCGTTGCCCGCATCATCGGGATTTTGCCGCCCCTGGCAAGACCGCCACGACCGGACGGAGGATTTCATGCGCGCCGCCCTGATCACTGACTGGTGCAAACCCGAGGACCTGAGGCTCGTCGAAGCCCCCAGTCCGGTGCCCGGCCCCGGCCAGGTCCGCCTCCGCGTGCGGGCCGCCGGAGTCAATTTCGCCGACGGCCTGATCGTCCAGGGCAAGTACCAGGAAAAGCCTCCGTTTCCCTTCGCCCCCGGCTTCGAGGTGGCGGGCGAGGTGGCGGAAATAGGTCCCGGCGTGACGCGGTTCAAGGTCGGCGACGCGGTCTTCGCGGTGCTCGACCACGGCGGCTACGCCGAGGAAGTGGTGGTCGGCGAGGACGACGCCCACGCCCTGGCGAGCGGCATGGATTTCGCCACCGGGGCGGCCTTTCCCATCGCCTACGGGACCAGCCATTTCTCGCTGATGGACAAGGCCCGGCTCATGGCGGGCGAAACCCTGCTGGTCCACGGCGCGGCGGGCGGCGTCGGCCTGACCGCCGTGGAATGCGGCAAGGCCGCCGGGGCCACCGTCATCGCCACCGCCGGGGGCGCCGACCGCCTGAAGGTCTGCGAGGCGCACGGCGCCGACGCTGGAATCGACTACAAGAGCGAGGACGTGCGCGACCGGGTCAAGGCGCTGACCGGCGGACGCGGCGCCGACGTGGTCTATGACCCGGTCGGCGGCCCGGTGTTCGAGGCCTCCATCCGCTGCACGGCGCCGGACGGTCGGCTCCTGGTCATCGGTTTCGCATCCGGAACGGTCCCGGAGGTGAAGCCCAACCACCTGCTGGTGAAGAATCTGTCGGTGATCGGCGTCTATTGGGGCGCCTATCGGGTCATCGCCCCGAACCGCGTCCGCGCCAGTTTCGACCAGCTGCGCGCCTGGTACGAGGCGGGCAAGCTGCGCCCGCGCGTCAGCCATACCTTCCCCCTGGCCGAGGCCGCCGACGCCTTGAAGGCGCTCAAGGACCGCCAGATCACCGGCAAGGCGGTCCTGCTCTGCGACTGACCAAGCCCAACCGGGGGGGGATGGGGCCGTGGAGAGAGGCAGCCGCCGCGTCAGTGGACGCTGAGCGGCTCCATCTCGTGCTGGAGAATGGCGGCGAAGGCCAGATCGCGGGTCGGCGCGGCGCCGATGCGGGTGCCGTCGCCCTGGAAGATGGCGAAGATCACCGCGTCGTCTTCCTCGATCCGCTTCACGTAGGCCGTGTCCCCGGCGCCGAAGGCCAGCAGTTCGCGCTGGCTGGGGATCTGCTTGCGATGGGTAATGGAATCGTTGCTGTTGGTGTTCATTGAGCACCCTCCTCGGGTCCACGCGATCCGACGGCGGACGCCGGATGGCGACGACGACGCTAGTCGTCCCTGTCCATGGAAACGTCGATGGTCCGGCTGGAACCGCCCGTCTCGCCCTGGCGACCGATCTTGATCTGTCGCACCACGGGTTCGGGCATGGGCCGCTGAAGGTCGATATGCAGCAGGCCGTTGTCCAGGTTGGCGCCACTGACCTCGATGCCCTCGGCCAGGACGAAGGCGCGTTGGAATTGCCGCGAGGCGATGCCCCGATGCAGGTAGACGCGGTCCTCGTCGTCGGTCTTCTGGCGACCGCGAATGACGAGCTGGTTGTCCTCGGTCGTGACGCTCAGGTCGTCCTCGGCGAACCCGGCCACCGCCAGCGTGATGCGCAGGCGGTCGTCACCGATCTGTTCGATGTTGTAGGGAGGGTAGCCTTCGGCCTGCGACTTGGCGACCCGGTCGAGCACCCGCTCGAAATGGTCGAAGCCCAGCAGCAGGGGGCTGTTGAATACGGACATTCGGGTCACAGGAACCTCCTTGGCGAGCGAGCCCGTGTCAATCCTGGGGCCTGCGTGGCAGCGCCCGGCGCAACGGCGGTCGATGACGACCCGCCGACCTCCATTATGTCGGTGGGACGGGTCCCATCGTCAAGAGCCGCGACGGGGGCGGGGGACGGGCGGAAGGCGGCATGGAGCGGCGGCGGGACGGCGGTGACAGGCGGCGCGGCGCGTGGCAGGCTGGACCGATGACCGCCGACACGCCGCCGCCCGACGCGCCAGCCGATCCCCCCTCCCCCGACG
>CAZFRK010000232.1:0-5617 GCA_964521375.1 uncultured Rhodobacterales bacterium | reverse complement strand
AGGCGGAAGCCGAGGACGCCGCCCCCGCCGAGGAAGCCCCCGCCGTCGAACAGGCCACCGACGAACAGGCCGCCGCGCCCGCTTCCACGCCCGCCCCGCGGGCCGCGGTGCCCGCCGACCTGCCGCCGGTCCCGGTGGAGGCCCCGGAGGCCGCTCCGCCCGCTCCCGCGCCGGATGTCGCGGAGGCGCCCCAGGCCGCCGAGACCATCGTCGAAGCCCCGGTCGAAGAGGCCGCGGCCCCGGAGGAGCCGGTCGTCGTCGAGGAGGCGGAAAGCGCGCCGCCGCCGCCCGAGGTGATCGAGGACCCCGTCGCCCCCGAAACGCCGGTGGCCGAGGCGCCCGTGGCCGAGGCGCCCGATGTCGCCGCGCCGGACCCCGCCGCCGAGACGGCGCCCCCGGTCGTCGAGCAGGCGCCGCCCGCGCCGCCCGCCGCCCCATCGCCTCAGGCCGCGCCCGAGGCCGCCTCCGCTCCCGCGGCGCCCGCGGTCGTCGCCTCGGTGCCGACCGACGGGCGCGTCTACGGCGAGGAAAACACCAATGCCCGCGTCATCCTGCGGGCCAGCGCCGACAGTTGGGTGCAGGTGCGCGACAACGAAGGGCTGCTGCTGACCCGCCTTCTGCGTTCCGGCGACAGCTATCGGGTGCCCATGCGCTCGGGGCTGCGGCTGATGACCGGCAACGCCGGAGGGTTGCTGATCGAACTGGATGGCCGCCTGCTGCCCGAGCTGGGACAGACCGGCGAGGTGCGCCGGAACATTCCCCTGGACCCGGCCACGTTGCAGGCCGGTGGCGCGACCCCCAACTAGGACCGGCGACGACTATGATCCGCCGCTCCGGCGCCGCCTCTCTCCGGGGTTTGGCGGCGGGGCGGTTCGTGGTATGACGGCCACCGGACGGCTCCGCGCGTCCGCCTTCCCCCGAGAGGTTCCATGAGCAGCGCCCCCGAGTATCGCCAGATCGCCCGCCGCCAGAGCCGCCGCGTCCTCGTCGGCGACGTGCCTGTCGGTGGCGGCGCGCCGATCTCCGTGCAGTCCATGACCAACACGCTGACCAGCGACGCCCAGGCAACCATCGCCCAGATCAAGCGGATGGAGGAGGCGGGGGCGGACATCGTCCGTGTCTCCTGCCCCGACGAGGAGTCGACGGCGGCCCTGAAGGAGATCGTCGGCGCGGTGAGCGTGCCGATCGTCGCCGACATCCATTTCCACTACCAGCGCGCCATCGAGGCCGCCGAGGCCGGGGCTAAGTGCCTGCGCATCAATCCGGGCAATATCGGGTCCGACGAACGGGTGCGCGAAGTGGTCCGCGCGGCCAAGGACCATGGCTGCTCCATCCGCGTCGGCGTCAACGCCGGGTCGTTGGAGCGCGACCTTCTGGAGAAATATTCCGAGCCGACGCCCGAGGCCATGGTCGAAAGCGCCCGGCGGCATATGCGCCTGCTGGAAGACAACGACTTCTTCGACTTCAAGATCTCGGTCAAGGCCAGCGACGTCTTTCTGGCCGTCGCCGCCTACCGCGCCCTGGCGGCGGCCTGCGACTACCCGCTTCACCTGGGCATCACCGAGGCGGGCGGCCTGCGCGGCGGCACCGTCAAGTCGGCCATCGGCATGGGCGCCCTGCTGTGGGAAGGCATCGGCGACACCATCCGCGTGTCGCTTTCCGCCGACCCGGTGGAAGAGGTGCGCGTCGGCTACGAAATCCTGAAAAGCCTCGGCCTGCGCCATCGCGGCGTGCGGGTGATCTCCTGCCCGTCCTGCGCCCGCCAGGGCTTCGACGTGGTCAGCACGGTGGCGGAATTGGAGCAGCGGCTGGAACACATCCGCACGCCGCTGACGCTGTCGATCATCGGCTGTATCGTCAACGGCCCCGGCGAGGCCCGGGAAACCGACATCGGCCTGACCGGCGGCGGCCAGGGCAGCCACATGGTCTATATGGCCGGGCGCCAGGACCACAAGGTCGGCACCGACGCCATGATCGACCATCTGGTGGAGTTGGTGGAGAAGAAGGCGGAGGCCATCGAGGCCGAGACCGCGCGTCGCAAGGCCGAAGAGGCGGCGGCGGAATAGACACGATAACGATGATCTTACGTTCAAGGGGGATTTAGGAGCGTGGCATCCCTTCAGCCCGTGCGCGGCACCCACGACCTTTTGCCGGACGACATGCGCCGTCACCGCGCGGTGATCGAGCGCGCCCGCGCGACGGCGGACGTTTTCGGTTTCGAGGAAATGGCGACGCCCATCTTCGAATTCACCGATGTCTTCGCCCGCACCCTGGGTGACACCTCCGACATCGTCACCAAGGAAATGTACACCTTCGAGCGATCCGGGGATTCCATCACCCTGCGCCCGGAGGGCACCGCCGGCGTGGCCCGCGCCTTCATTTCCAACGGACTGGCCCAGCAGACGCCCTTCAAGGTGTTCTACAACGGCCCCATGTTCCGCTACGAACGCCCGCAGAAGGGACGCCAGCGCCAGTTCCATCAGGTCGGCGTCGAGCTTCTGGGCGTCGAAAGCCCGCTGGCCGATATCGAGGTCCTGGCCCTGGCCGCCCAGTTCCTGGAAAGCCTGGGGCTGACCGGGCGGATCCAGCTTGAGCTGAACACGCTGGGCGATACCGACAGCCGCGCCGCCTACCGCGACGCCCTGGTCGCCTACCTGAGCCGCTTCGAGGGCGACCTGTCCGAGGACAGCCGCGCCCGCCTGACCCGCAATCCGTTGCGCATCCTGGACTCCAAGGATCCCGGCGACCGCGCGATCATCCAGGACGCGCCGCTGTTCGGCGACAGCCTGAACGACGCCTCGCGCGCCTTCTTCGACGCCGTCACGGAGGGCCTGGAGGCGCTGGGCATTTCCTACGTGGTCAACCCGCGTCTGGTGCGCGGCCTGGACTACTATTGCCACACCGCCTTCGAGTTCACCACCGACGCCCTGGGCGCTCAGGGGACGGTCCTGGCCGGGGGGCGCTACGATGGCCTGATCCCCTCCATGGGCGGACCCCAAACGCCCGGCATCGGCTGGGCGGCGGGCGTCGAGCGCCTGTCCATGCTGGTCGAGGGCGTGGCCGAGAAGCGCCGCCCCATCGCCCTCATCCCCATGGGCGAGGCCGCGGAAAAGGCCCTGCTGCCGATCGCCGACCAACTCCGCCGGGCGGGCCATGCCGTCGACATGGCCTATTCCGGCAACATGAAAAAGCGCATGAAGCGCGCCAACGCCGTCAATGCCCGCGCCGCCGTCATCCTGGGGGATGACGAACTGGCCGCGAACGCGGCCACGGTGCGCGACCTGGACAGCGGCGAGCAGACGCTGGAAGGGCTGGCCGCCCTGCGGGACGTGCTGGCCCGCTTCCGCTAGCGGGGTGGGGGCATGGGCGCGCGGGCCATCGACCGACTGGTCATCGTGGGAGCGAACCAACGCTCCTCGACGCTATCCCTGCGCGACCAGCTCTACGTCGAGGACCCGCGGGTGCCCGCCGTCCTGGACCAGATGCGCCGCGCCGGACTAAGCGAGGCGATGCTACTGTCCACCTGCGACCGGGTGGAGATCATCGCCGCCGCCGAGGACACGGCCCATGCCGGAGCCCTGGCCCTGGAGTTTCTGGGCGGGCGCGCCGGGCAGGCGCCGGAAGCCCTGGCCGGGCAGATCTATACCCTGACCGGGGCGGAGGCCGTGCGGCACCTGTTCGCCGTCGCCGCCGCCCTCGACAGCCTGATGATCGGCGAGCCGCACGTCCTGGGGCAGGTCAAGGCGGCGCACCGGCAGTGCCGCGACGCGGCGCTCTCCGGCCCGGACCTGGAAGCCTGCCTGCAGGCGGCCTATGCGACGGCGAAGCGGGTGCGCAGCGAAACCGCCATCGCCGAGGGGCCGGTGTCGGTCGCCTCTTCCGCCGTTCAGGCCGGGCGCGACCTGTTCGGCGACCTGTCCCGCTGCCGCCTGTTGCTGGCCGGGGGCGGCGACATGGGGGATCTGGTCTGCGAGGGATTCCTGGCCGCGGGCGTGACGCAGGTCACGGTCACGGCGCGACGGCAGAGCCGGGCCGAGCGTCTGGCGGCGGCCTACGGCGGCCACGTCCTGCCCTTCGAGGGCTTCTCGCCCGGCTTGGCCGAGGCCGACATCGTCGTCGCCAGCGTCGGCGGGCGCACATGGTCGGTGACGGAGGAGGCGGTCAAGGGGGCGCTCAAGAAGCGGCGCCAGCGGCCCATCCTGGTGATCGACGCCGGGATACCGGGGGACGTGGAGGCGGCGGTCAACCGCATCGACAACGCCTTCCTCTATGACCTGGAGGACTTGGAACGGCTGGCCGAGCAGGGCCGCCACCAGCGCGAGGCCGCCGCCCAGGCCGCCTGGGCGGTGGTGGCCGAGGAGGTCGCCCGCTTCGTGGCGGCCAACGCGCAGCGCGCCGCCGTTCCCGCCGTCGCCGCCCTGCACCGCCGGTTCGAGGCGGAACGGGCGCGGGCCTTGGCGGAAGCCCACGGCGACGCCGAAAAGGCCACCCGCCTCCTGGTCGGGCGGCTGTTGCACCATCCGTCGGAAGCCTTGCGCACGCTGGGCGGCGACGACAAGAACCAGTACGAGGCGGCGCAGGCGCTCTTGAGCACCTTGTTCCGCCTGGACGATGAAACGGAGTAGATGGCGTGAGCCTGGACGAGAAGCTGACCCGCGTGGTCGCCCGCTATGAAGAAGTGCGCGACATCCTGGCTCATGACCAGAAGGCCGATATCGCCAAGCTGTCGAAGGAGCTTGCCGAGCTGGACCCCGTCGTCGAGCGCATTCAGGTCCTGAAGGCGGCGCGCGAGGAGTTGGCCGACGCCGAGGCCATGCTCGACGACCCGGACATGCGCGATCTGGCGGAAGAAGAGATCTATCGCCTGAAGGACGTGGTTCCGGCCCTGGAGCACGAGGTCAAGCTGTCGCTGCTGCCCAAGGACGAGGCCGACGAGCGCAACGCCATCCTGGAAGTGCGCGCCGGAACCGGTGGCGACGAGGCGGCCCTCTTCGCCGCCGAGCTGTTCCGCATGTACCAGAAGTTCGCCGCCCTGAAAGGCTGGCGGTTCGAGGTCATGGACGCCAGCGAGACCGACATCGGCGGCATGAAGGAGGCGACGGCCCTGATCTCCGGGCGCAACGTCTTCGGGCGCCTCAAGTACGAGTCCGGGGTGCATCGCGTGCAGCGCGTGCCGGAAACGGAAAGCGGCGGACGCATCCACACCTCGGCGGCGACGGTGGCCATCATGCCCGAGGCCGAGGAGGTCGACGTCCAGATCGAGGAGAAGGATCTGCGCATCGACACCTACCGGTCGCAGGGATCGGGCGGGCAGCACGTCAACACCACGGATTCCGCCGTGCGCGTCACCCACATTCCAACGGGTGTGGTCGCCGCCTGTCAGGAAGAAAAGAGCCAGCACAAGAACATGGCCAAGGCCATGGCCATGCTGCGGTCGAAGATCTACGACGAGCAGCGCCGTCAAGCCGACGCCGATCGCGCCGCCGCGCGCAAGAGCCAGGTCGGCTCCGGCGACCGCTCGGAGCGCATCCGGACCTACAACTTCCCGCAGGGCCGCGTCACGGACCACCGCATCAACCTGACGCTGCACTCCATCGACCGCATCATGGAAGGCGTC
>CAZFRK010000231.1:0-5635 GCA_964521375.1 uncultured Rhodobacterales bacterium | reverse complement strand
TTCGGCGGCATTTCCTGGTCGGCGGGCGTCGGCGGCAGCCCGGTCTTCCCCGACGTCGCGGCGCGCTTCGACTGCCGCACCTGGAACGTCTATGAAGGCGGCGACCACTTGATCATCGTCGGCGAGGTCCTGGACTACGTCTACGACGCCGCCCGCACCCCGCTTGTCTTCGCGTGCGGCGGCTACGCGGTGTCGGCCCGCCATCCGGCCCTGTCGGCGGCTTAGGGCGGGTCCCCGACGAGCGGACGCACCGAAATTCCAAAAAGCGAGGGCGGCCCCGTCACGATGACGGAGCCGCCCTTTCTCTTGGCCCGACGCCGGGACGGTGTCCCGGCGCCGAACGTCTCGCCATGGCCCTACTGGGCGTAGGCGTCCTCGAATTCCTCGTGCTTCATGTGGTGCTTCTCATGCACCGGACGCACGAAGGAGTTGGCGATCAGGCCGACGATCAACAAACCGGCCATGGCGTACATGGTGGTGTTGTAGAGGCTGGGCGTCGGGTCGACGGTCCCCGCCGGAGCGATCTCCATCAGCTTGGCGATCGTCACCGTCTTGGCGGCGATCAACTGGTCGAGCTTGCCGACCCCGGCCCCGAAAGCGGCCTGGAAGGCGGCGGGATCGATCTTCGACGCCAGGTCGTGCAGCGCCGAGGTCCGCGACGCCTCGCGCAACTCGGTGATCGCCAGCGGCCCCAGGACACCGGCGGTGCTCCAGGCGGTCAGCAGACGGCCATGGATGCCGCCGACGAACTTGGTCCCGAAGATATCCGCCAGATAGGCCGGAATGGTGGCGAAACCGCCGCCGTACATGGTGAAGATGATCATGGTCGCGGCATAGAACATGACCAGCCACATGACCGCCGGATGCGCGCTGACCTGCTGGGCGGCGAAGGGGATGGACATGTAGAGGACGATGCCCAGGATGAAAAACACGAAGTAGGTGTTCTTGCGCCCCAGGAAGTCCGAGGTCGAGGCCCAGAAGAAGCGCCCCACCATGTTGAAGACCGAAATCATCAGGACGTAGGTCGCGGCGAAACCGCCGTTGACCAGAAGCGGCAGGGTCGTGCCGAAGATTTCCGTCATCATGGTCTTGGCCACGCCGATCACGCCGATGCCCGCCGTGACGTTGGCGCACAGCACGATCCACAGCAGGTAGAACTGCGGGGTCTTCAAGGCTTGGTCGATATGGACGTGGTTGCTGGAGATCATCTTCTTGGCCGCCGTGTCGGCCTGCGGCGGGGTCCAGCCCTTGGGCGTCCAGCCTTCGCGCGGCACCCGGTAGGAGAAGGCGGCGGCGATCATGACGATCAGGTAGACGATGCCCAGCGTGAAGAAGGTCGCCGCCGCGCCGGTCGAGCCGGTGCCAACGACATAGACCCCTTCCGGCCCCGGGACGATCATGCGCGACACGTCGCTGGCCGTGGCCACGACCACTTCCCGCAGACTGCCGTTCACCTCGGCGAACCGCTTGCCGCCTTCGGTGCTCAGCACCACGTCGCCGACCTTGCCCAGGTAGGTGGGGGCTTCGTAGTAGAACTTGAGCAGGGCCTCCTTCAGCGGCGCGCCGATCATGGCGCCGCCACCGAAGCCCATGATGGCCATGCCGGTGGCCATGCCACGCCGATCCGGGAACCAGCGGATCAGCGTCGAGACCGGCGACACATAGCCGAGACCAAGTCCGCAGCCGCCAATGACGCCGTATCCCAGATAGACCAGCCAAAGCTGGTGATAGATGATCCCCAGAGACCCGACGACGAAGCCGCCGCCCCAGCAGCAGGCCGCCACGAAGCCGACCATGCGCGGCCCCACTTCCTCGAGCCACTTGCCGCCGAAGGCGGCGGCGAGGCCCAGGAAGACGATGGCGACGGAGAAAATCCAGACCACCGACGACAGCGACCAGTCGCCGGACGAACTGGTGACGACACCCAGTTCCTTGATCAGGGCCGGGTTGAAAATGGACCAAGCGTAAACCGAACCGATGCACAAATGAATAGCGATAGAGGCGGGCGGAACCCACCACCGATTGTAGTCATCGTCAGCGACGATGTGCTCTTTCTTGAGCCCTTGGATGATGTTCACTTCGCTTCCTCCGCTTAAGCAGCCGGTTTTACCGCACCATTTTTCTGGTTGTCGGCGAGCTGCATCCTTCCGTTATTTTTCGCGCACCTTCTTGATGCTGTTTTTCATGATGTGCTCCGGCTTTCACCCCCAGGGGACGCCGGAAAAACCGTCACCCCTCAAGCAACGGATTTCTGGAACAGTGTCTCGGCGGCCTCCAGGACCAGGGGATGCAGGCCTTCGCCGCCGCCCGCCACGTGGTCGCGCAGGGCGGCGCGCATGCGCGGGTCCCAGAAATCCTTGATATGCGCCGCCACGGCCCCGGCGGCGTCGGCCTCGGTGACTTGCAGGTTGGCGGCGATCTGGTTCGCCATGCGCAGCATGTCGGCGGTCTTCATGACGCGGTCCTCTTGGTCTGGGGGTCGCTCTCGGCCCCGAAAACGACGACGCCGCCCGCGCGGTCCAGAACGGACAGCGAAATCCCCGCCCGCGCGGCGAGGTCAAGCGCCAGGGACGTCGGCGCGGAAATGGTCGCGATGCGGGCGATGTCGGCCATGGCGGCCTTCTGCACCAGTTCGAAGCCGCACCGGCTGGTCAGGGCGACGAAGCCGTCGTCCCCCGCGCGACCGGCCCGCAGGCGGGCGCCGATCAGCTTGTCCAGGGCGTTGTGACGGCCCACGTCCTCGCGCACCAGCAGGATGCGCCCATCGGTCGCGCACCAAGCCGCCGCGTGCACCGACTTGGTCGCCGCGTTCATGGGCTGATGGGCGGGCAAGACATCGAAGGCGGCCAGGATGGCCCCGTCACGCACCGCCGGGCGAGGCGTCACCCGGCGCGGCGGACGAACCGCCTCGTCCAGCGTCTCGACGCCGCACAGGCCGCAGCCGCTCAGCCCGGCGGTCGCCCGCGCCGCCCCGACGCGGTCGCTCAAGGCGTCCGGGACGACGGTCGCGGCGACCACGATTCCGGTCTCGTGCCGCTCCACCGTCACCTCTTCCACCGCGGCGGGGTCCGACACCAAACCCTCGGCGAGCAGGAAGCCGAGCGCGAAATCCTCCAGGTCCACAGGCGAGGCCATCATGACCGCGTGGGAGCGCCCGTTGATGGTCAGGGCCACCGGGATCTCCTCGACGATGCCCCAGGTCACCGCGCCGTCGGACAGGCGCCCCACGGCCTGCCGCCCGCCGGGAACGACGCGCGGGGCGGCTCGCCCGTCGGCGGGACTACTCGGCGGCCACATCGGGACCTCCCTCGGCGGACGCCACCTTCTTGCGGACGGAGCCCTTGCGGTGCCAGTCCTCCTGCCAGCGCGACGGCGCGTTGGAACGCACCACCTGCACCGCCGTGACCTTGTATTCCGGACAGTTGGTCGCCCAGTCGGAATATTCGGTGGTGACGACGTTGGCGCCGGTCACCGGATGATGGAAGGTGGTATAGACGACGCCCGGCGCGACGCGATCGGTGATGCGGGCGCGCAGGGAAATGGCCCCCATCCGGCTGGCGAGCGACACCATGTCGCCGTCGACGACACCTCGTTCCTCGGCGTCATGGGGATGGATTTCCAGGACGTCCTCTTCGTGCCAGCGCGTGTTTTCCGTGCGCCGGGTCTGAGCGCCGACGTTGTATTGCGACAGGATGCGCCCGGTGGTCAGCAGGAGCGGGAAGTAGCGGTTCGAGCGTTCCTCCGTCGGCACGTATTCGGTGACCACGAACCGGCCCTGACCGCGCACGAAGCCGCTGACATGCATGATCGGCGTGCCATTCGGGGCGGCGTCGTTGACCGGCCATTGCAGGCTGCCCTCGGTGTCCAGGCGGGCGAAGCTGACGCCCTTGAAGGTCGGGGTCAGCCGGGCGATTTCGTCCATGATCGCCGCCGCGTCCGGATAGCTCATGGGATAGCCGAGGGCGGAGGCCAGATCGCAGGCGATCCGCCATTCATGCTTGCCGGTCTTGGGCGCCATCACCGGACGGACCCGGTTGATGCGCCGTTCGGCGTTGGTGAAGGTGCCGTCCTTTTCCAGGAACGAGGTGCCCGGCAGGAAGACATGAGCGAAGGCCGAGGTCTCGTTCAGGAACAGGTCCTGGACGATGACGCAGTCCATGGCCTCCAACGCCTGGGTGACGTGATGGGTGTTGGGGTCGGACTGGGCGATGTCCTCGCCGTGGACGAACAGCCCCTTGAAGGTGCCGTCGACGGCGGCGTCGAACATGTTGGGAATGCGCAGGCCCGGTTCGGCGTCCAGCGACGTCCCCCAGACCACTTCAAACAGCGCCCGGGTGGAATCATCGGACACGTGGCGATAGCCCGAGAACTCGTGCGGGAACGAGCCCATGTCGCACGAGCCCTGCACGTTGTTCTGACCGCGCAGCGGGTTCACGCCGACGCCGTCGCGGCCGATATTGCCGGTCGCCATGGCCAAGTTGGCCAGCCCCATGACCATGGTCGAGCCTTGCGAATGCTCGGTCACGCCCAGCCCGTAGTAGATCGCCCCGTTGCCGCCGGTGGCGAACAGGCGGGCCG
The DNA here is from genome assembly GCA_964521375.1 of uncultured Rhodobacterales bacterium. Lineage (GTDB taxonomy): Bacteria > Pseudomonadota > Alphaproteobacteria > Rhodospirillales > Rhodospirillaceae > CAZFRK01. Next base: position 1,057 of record CAZFRK010000231.1, on the reverse strand, counting down.
CGGCGCGCACATCGGCCGCCGGGACGCCGGTGTAGGCCTCCATGGCCTCGGGGCTGTTGCGCTCCTCGGCGATGAAGGCTTCCCAGGCGGCAAAGGCCTCCATGTCGCACCGCTCCTCGACGAAGGAGCGATTGACCAAGCCTTCGGTGACGACGACATGCGCCAGGGCGTTGACCAGGGCGACGTTGGTGCCCGGCTTCAGTTGCAGATGGTGGGCGGCCTCGATATGCGGCGAGCGGACGAGGTCGATGCGGCGCGGGTCGGCGACGATCAGCTTGGCGCCCTGACGCAGCCGCTTCTTCAGGCGCGACCCGAAGACCGGGTGGCCGTCGGTCGGATTGGCGCCGATAAGCAGCACGACGTCCGACTGGGCGACGCTCTTGAAATCCTGCGTCCCGGCCGAGGTGCCGAAGGTCGTCTTCAGGCCATAACCGGTGGGCGAATGGCAGACGCGGGCGCAGGTGTCGATGTTGTTGGTGCCGAAGGCGGCGCGGATCATCTTCTGGACGGCGAAGACTTCCTCGTTGGTGCAGCGCGACGAGGTGATGCCACCGATCGCCCCCTTGCCGTGCCGGGCCTGGATGTCCTGGAAGCGGCGGGCGGCGAAGCCGATGGCCTCGTCCCACGACACTTCCCGCCACGGGTCGGTGATGGCCTCGCGGATCATCGGCGTGGTGATGCGGTCGGCATGGGTGGCGTAGCCCCAGGCGAAGCGCCCCTTGACGCAAGAATGGCCCTCGTTGGCGCCGCCATCCTTCCACGGCACCATGCGGACCACGCGCTCGCCTTGCATCTCCGCCTTAAAGGAGCAGCCGACCCCGCACTAGGCGCAGGTGGTGATGACGGCGCGGTCGGGCTGGCCGTGCTCGATCACCGACGTTTCCATCAGCGTGGCGGTCGGGCAGGCCTGGACGCAGGCGCCACAGGACACGCATTCGGAGCCGAAGAAGCCCTCGTCGGCGCCCGCCGCCACCTTGGACCCGAAGCCCCGGCCGTCGATGGTCAGGGCGAAGGTGCCCTGGGTCTCCTGGCAGGCCCGGACGCAGCGCGAGCAGAC
>CAZFRK010000230.1:253-5638 GCA_964521375.1 uncultured Rhodobacterales bacterium | reverse complement strand
GGCCAGGGACTTGACCTCGTTGGCGACCACGGCGAAGCCCTTGCCCGCGTCTCCGGCGCGCGCCGCCTCGATGGTGGCATTGAGCGCCAGCAGGTTGGTCTGGTTGGCGATGTCGGTGATCAGGTTGATCACCTCGCTGATACGGCCCGCCGCCTCGGCTAGGCTGTGCACGGTGTCACGGGTGGCGTCGGCCTTGTGAACCGCCTCGTCGGCGGTGCCGGCGCTGTCGGCGACCTGGCGAGCGATTTCCTGAATGCTGGCCTCCAGTTCCTCCGCCGCCGCGGCGACGGTCTGGACGTTCCCCGACGCCTCCTGGGCGGCGACGCCGGCGCGGGAGCCCGCCTGGTTCGCCTGCTTGGCGATGCCCTGCATGGAGGCCGAGGAGGATGCCATGTCCTCGGCCAGCTTGGTAACGTCCGAGGTCGTCCGATGGACGCTCCCCTCGAAGGCGTCGACCATCTGCATGTATTTGGTCACGTCCTCCCAGTTCAGCATGGGACCGATGTACTCTCCCTTCTGATCGTAAATGGGGGTGACGTGGTTCTCGATGGTGATGCCCCCCATGCGGAAACGCCCCGTGTAGGGAAGGCGCGACGGGTCCAGAAGCAGATCCTCGACCACCTTTCTGCTTTTGTGGAACTCCAGGACGCTCTTGCCGACGACCTTGTCCAAGGACCGCCCGGCCTCGCGGCCCATCTTGTTCAGAAGCTCCTGGGCCGCCTTATTGACGTAGGTGATCTTCAAGGTGTCGCGCTCGCACATCATCACCTTGGCTGGCTGAACTTCGACCATCTGGCGCAGACGGAACGCCTCGTCCACGGTCTTGGACAGGTCTTCCAGGGCGTGGGCGATACTCCCCAGTTCGTCATGCCGTCCTTGCTCCGGGATGGCCACGTCGCTGTGACCACCGGCGATCCGCTGCACCGCTTCCGTCAACCGCTTGGTGGGGCGGACCACCGTCAGGCCAATGGTGATCCAGACGGCGGTGCCGATCACGCCCATGATGATGATCGAAAAGATCAGACTGGAGGCACGAACCTCCTCCGTCGCCGCGCTCAGGGTCGCCATCGGCACCGACACCATGACCAGCCAGGGCTTCTGGAAGCTGCCGAACCGCACCGGGCGGAAGAACCATTCCTCCGCGCCGCCGTCCCCGGGCGCCAAGCCTTCCGTGGCCACCGCGCCCGCCGCCGCCTTGTCCAACAGGGCCTGGGACAGGTCGGGGAAGACGTCGCCCGCGTTCTTGCCGATCCAGTCCTGATCCGGCGCCGCGGCGACCTTTCCCTCGTGCGATATGATCACCAGCCTGCCGGACTCCATCGGCCTTGCCTCCCGCGTCAGGGTGCTGAGCCGATCCAGTGACATGTCCGCGCCAACCACTCCGACGGTCTTGCCATCCGCCTTGACTGGAACCGCCACGCTCACCAGCGTGACCTTCAGCTCTGGATAGTAGACGGGACTGGTGACGTAGTCTCGACCGCTGGTCAGCGGCACGGTGTACCAGGCGTTCAGGGCACTCGGCGCGCCCGCGTAGGCGGTCAGGGCGGTTAGTTCGGGCGTGCCGGACAGGGTGTTCCAGTAGCTTAGGAAGCGACCGGTCTCATCGCTGCCCGGCGTGTTCACGTAATCGGCGTCGCGCCCGTCCACGACGTTGGGCTCGAATCCCGCCCACACGCCGGCGATCGTGCCCTTGGCGTCGACCAGCCATTGCCGCAGGGCCTCGCTGTAGGCCGACCGATCGGTGACGCCGCGCTCCCGCATCCCCTGGAAGACGTCCGTCACACCGCGCGCTTGCTCCAACGGAAGAAGGAAGGCCGATCGCACTTGCTCGGCATAGCGGCTGGCCTCGGCCTCGCCCACCTGACGGCTCAGGGTGGTGGTGATGGCGCCGGTCTGCACCGTGATGCCGTAGACGCCCGCCGCGAAAACCAGCAGAAGAACGACCACGACTGATAGCGAGACCTTGGATTGCAGGCCCAGCCGCGGGCCCGTCGGCGATTTCCCCATGTTACCGTCCCCTTCTCTCCAAGGACCCACCCGCCGTCGGCCCTGCCTCTAGACCCCGCGCCCTGGTTGTCGCGGCCAAGCCAACATCAACGGTCGCGATACGCCTCTTCTCAAAGGCGACCATATCACATCATACAACTGTACGCAGGCGGTCCAGAATCCCTACGCAGCCTGTGTTTGACTGCCCCGCCCTGCTCTCCTACCTATGGATCACAAGCGGCAGGTCGCCGCGCCCCCACGGGAGCCGCCAGGTCATGCTCGACCCCTTCGGCCGTCAGGTCACCTACCTCCGCGTCTCGGTCACCGACCGTTGCGACCTGCGCTGCACCTATTGCATGGCCGAGGAAATGACCTTCCTGCCCAAGGCCGACCTGCTGACGCTGGAGGAGTTGGACCGCGTCTGCGCCGCCTTCATCGCGCTCGGTGTCGAGAAGATCCGCGTCACCGGCGGCGAACCGCTGGTCCGCAAGGGCGTGATGCAACTGTTCCGCTCGGTCGGCGGGCGCCTCGGCGGCGGTGGCCTGAAGGAACTGACGGTGACCAGCAACGGCACCCAATTGGCGCGCTTCGCCGACGATCTGGCGGACGCCGGGGTGCGGCGCGTCAACGTGTCCCTGGACACCCTGGATCCCGATGCCTTCCGCCGGGTCAGCCGGTGGGGCGACCTCGACAAGGTGCTGGACGGTCTAAACGCCGCCCGCGCCGCCGGTCTGCGGGTCAAGATCAACACCGTCGCCCTGAAAGGCGTCAACGACGGGGAAATCGATCGCATCGTCGATTGGACGGCGGAGCAGGGCTTCGACCTGACCTTCATCGAGACCATGCCCATGGGCCGCGTCGACGGCGAGCGGTCCGACGTCTACCTGCCCCTGACCGAGGTCCGGGCGCGCCTGGAAGGACGCCTGACCCTGACCGACAGCGCCGAGGTGACCGGCGGTCCGTCCCGCTACGTGCGGGTCGCCGAGACCGGCCAGCGCATCGGCTTCATCACCCCCATGAGCCATAACTTCTGCGAAAGCTGCAACCGCGTGCGCCTGACCTGCACCGGCGAGCTGTTCCTCTGTCTGGGGCAGGAGGACAAGACCGACCTGCGCAAGCCGTTGCGCGACCACCCCGACGACGACGGCCCGCTGCGCGACGCCATCCGGGAAGCCATTGGTCGCAAGCCCAAGGGGCACGACTTCGTCATCGACCGCGCCACCGGCCCCGCCGTGCCGCGCCACATGAACGTCACCGGCGGCTGAGCGTCGCCCCCACGGCGGACGAGAGGTAAGAGGCGAGAGGGGCCTTCCGCCCTTTCACCGGACAAGAGACCCGTCTATCCTTCGGTGAACGCGTCCAGATAGGCCTCCCCCGCCATGATCCCCGAGAACATCAGCTTCGTCGCCGCCGACACGCCGCCGGCCCAGGACGCGCTCCTGCGCCTGAAGCACCGCTACGGCCACAGACCGGCGGAAAAGGCGGACATCATCGTGGCGCTCGGCGGCGACGGCTTCATGCTGGAGACCCTGCACCGCTGGATGGCGCTCGGCAAACCCATCTACGGCATGAACCGGGGCACCGTCGGCTTCCTGATGAACATCTACCAGGAAGACGACCTGCCCAAGCGCCTCAGCCGCGCCGTCGCGGTGCACCTGCACCCCCTGCGCATGGAGGCGGTCAGCGTCAGCGGCGAGGTCCACGACGCCCTGGCGATCAACGAGGTCTCCATGCTGCGCGAAACCCGTCAGGCGGCGAAGCTGCGCATCTCCATCGACGGGCGGGTCCGCCTGCCCGAACTGATCTGCGACGGCGCCCTGGTCTGTACCGCCGCCGGGTCCACGGCCTACAACCTGTCGGCCCACGGTCCGATCCTGCCCATGGGCGCCAACGTCATGGCCCTGACCCCGATTTCCGCCTTCCGCCCTCGCCGCTGGCGCGGGGCCATCCTGCCGCATACGGCGCGGGTGGAGATGGAAGTGCTGGAATCGAAGAAGCGCCCGGTGTCCGCCGTCGCCGACTACACCGAGGTCCGCGACGTCGCCCGCGTCAGCGTGCGCGAGGATCGCGAGGTGCACCTGAGCATCCTTTTCGATCCCGAGCACAACCTGGAAGAACGCATCCTGTCGGAGCAATTCAGCGGCTAGAGAAAATCCCGAGCAGGCGGAACCGCCCGCGACGACGTATTTGCTTAAGAAAGAAAAGAATAGAGCGGATTTCCCGACCGCATGGGCGCGAAAACCGCCCTAGGGACTTGAACCAGCGAGGCACGGAGACGTCGAGGGCGCCTCGCGGACGCTTGGCCGAGGCGCCAAGGCCGCTCCCGCTTGGACAGGCGACGACACGATGCCCCCTGTGCCGCCGTGCCTCCGCAGGCCGGCCCCTTACCCGGCCGGATTGACCAGCGCGCCATCGGCGGCGGCGCCGTCGATCCGAACCACGCCCCCGGTCACGCGGGCGCGCCCTTCGGCCACCAGACGCAGGGCGCGCGGATAGATCACGTGTTCCTGTTCCAGGACACGGGCGGCGAGGTCGTCGGGCGTGTCGCCGCTCAGCACCGGCACGGCGGCCTGGACGATGATCGGCCCTTCGTCCATCTCGGCGCGCACGAAATGGACGGAGCACCCGTGCAGCTTGACGCCGGTCTCCAAGGCCCGCTCGTGGGTGTTCAGTCCCTTGAAGCTGGGCAGAAGGCTGGGGTGGATGTTGATCATCCGGTCGCGCCAAGCATTGACGAAGCCTTCCGTCAGGACGCGCATGAAGCCCGCCAGACAGACGAACTCCACCCCAAGCAGGCGCAACTGGTTGTCGACGGCGGCGTCGAAGTCCTCGCGCGAGCCATAGTCGCGGTGACTGACGACGCTGGTGGAGATCCCCGCCCGTTCCGCCCGTTCCAGGCCGTAGGCCCCGGCCTTGTTGGACAGGACGTGGACGATTTCCGCCGGAAAGTCCTTGTCGGCGCAAGCGTCGATCAGGGCTTGCAGGTTGGAGCCGCGCCCCGAGACCAGGACGCCGACCTTCAGCTTCTTGCGCGTTTCCGCCATGGCCTAGAGCGCCCAGGCGGTGGCGAGGCCGTCCATGCGCACCGCCTCGCCGTCGCCGCGCTCGACCAGACGACCGATGACGCGCGGCTCCTCGCCGTGCGCGCGCAGCAGCTCCAGGACGTCGTCGACGGGCGACGCGGCGGGCACCACCAGCACCATGCCGATGCCGCAATTGAAGGTGCGCGCCATCTCGAAGGCGCCGACGCCGCCGGTCTCGGCCAGCCAGCGGAACACCGGCGGCAGGGGCATGGCGGCGGTATCCAGGTCGGCGGCCAGATGGTCGGGCAGGACCCGCGGAATGTTCTCCGGGAAGCCGCCGCCGGTGATGTGGGCCAGGGCCTTGACATGCCCGGCG
>CAZFRK010000230.1:0-243 GCA_964521375.1 uncultured Rhodobacterales bacterium | reverse complement strand
GGCGCGAATGGCGGCCAGACAGGACTTCACATAGATGCGGGTCGGCGTCATCAGGGCGCGGCCCAGGGTCTCGCCCTCGGCGAAGGGGGCCGGGGCGTCCCAGGCGAGGCCCGACCGCTCGACGATCTTGCGCACCAGGGAGAAGCCGTTGGAATGCACGCCCGACGAGGCGAGGCCGATCAGGGTATCGCCCGCCGCCACGCCGGAGCCGTCCAGAAGCTGGTCGCGTTCGGCGGCGCCGAC
>CAZFRK010000229.1:0-5705 GCA_964521375.1 uncultured Rhodobacterales bacterium | reverse complement strand
TCCTCGATCTCGGGCAGGATGTCGGGGTCGTCGATGGTGGCGGGCATCTTGAAGTCCTGGTTGTCGGCCATCTTCTGCATGGTCCCGCGCAGCACCTTGCCCGACCGGGTCTTGGGCAGGCGCTGCACCACGACCGCCTGCTTGAAGGCCGCCACCGGGCCGATCTCGTCGCGCACCAGCTTGACCAGTTCCTTGCGGATGACCTCCGGGTCGCGATCGACGCCCGCCTTCAGGCAGACGAAGCCCAGCGGCACCTGGCCCTTCAGCTCGTCGGCGACGCCGATCACGGCGCATTCCGCCACGTCGGGGTGCATGGCCAGGACTTCCTCCATGGCGCCGGTGGACAGGCGGTGGCCGGCCACGTTGATGACGTCGTCGGTGCGCGTCATCACGTAGACGTAGCCCTCGTCGTCGATGAAGCCCGCGTCGCCGGTCTTGTAGTAGCCCGGATAGTCGTCCAGGTAGCTGCCCCGGAAGCGGTCCTCGGCGTTCCACAGCGTCGGCAGGGTCCCCGGCGGCAGCGGCAGCTTGCACACCAGGGCGCCGATCTCGCCCGCCGCCATCGGCTGCTTGTTCTCGTCGAGGATCCGCACGTTCCAGCCCGGCATCGCCTTGGTCGGGGAGCCGTGCTTGACCGGGAAGGCATGCAGGCCGAGCGGGTTGCCGCAGATGGCCCAGCCGGTTTCCGTCTGCCACCAGTGGTCGATCACCGGCACGCCGAGTTGATCCTCGGCCCACTTCAGCGTTTCGGGGTCGGAGCGTTCCCCGGCCAGGAACAGCGCCTTCAGGCTGGAGCGGTCGTACTTCCTCACGAAGGTCCCCTCGGGGTCCTCGCGGCGGATGGCGCGGAAGGCCGTCGGCGCGGTGAAGAGCACCTTCACGCCGTGTTCCTCGATCACCCGCCAGAAGGTTCCGGCGTCGGGCGTGCCCACCGGCTTGCCTTCGAAGAACAGCGTCGTGCAGCCGGTCAGCAGCGGCGCGTAGACGATGTAGGAGTGGCCGACCACCCAACCCACGTCCGAGGCCGCCCAATAGACGTCCCCCGGACCGACGTCATAGAGCGCCGTCATGGTCCAGCGCAGGGCCACGGCATGGCCGCCGCAGTCGCGGACCACGCCCTTGGGCGCCCCCGTGGTGCCCGAGGTGTAGAGGATATAGAGCGGGTCCGTCGCCGCCACCGGCACGCAGTCGACCGGGGCCGCCGTCGCCATGGCCTCGGCCCAATCGACGTCGCGGCCCTCGATCATCGGCGCGTGCTCCTGCTCGCGCTGGAAGATCACCACGCTCTCGATCTTATGCTTGGCGTGGTCGATGGCGGCGTCGATGTTCGGCTTGTAGTGGACCGTGCGCCCCGGCTCCAGGCCGCAGGAGGCGGCGACCAGGGCCTTGGGCGTGGCGTCGTCGATGCGCGTCGCCAGCTCGTGCGGCGCGAAGCCGCCGAACACCACGCTGTGCACCGCCCCCAGGCGGGCGCAGGCCAGCATGGCCACCGCCGCTTCGGGGATCATCGGCATATAGATGATGACCCGGTCGCCCTTCCCGACGCCCCGCCCCTTCAGGACACCGGCGAAGCGGCTCACCTGATCGAGCAGCTCGGCGTAGGAGATCGTCCGCTTGGCCCCGGTGATCGGGCTGTCGTAGATAATCGCCGCCTGATCGCCCCGCCCCGCCGCCACATGGCGGTCCACCGCGTTGTGGCAGGTGTTCAGCTCGCCGCCCACGAACCAGCGCGGCACCGGCTTGGCCTCGGCGTCCAGAACCCGCGTCGGCGGCGTCACCCAGTCGATGTCCTTCGCCGCCGCGCCCCAGAACCCCTCGGGGTCGGTCAGAGATTGCTCATAGGCGATGTCGTAGGCGTTGCTCATGGCCGCGGGTCCCTTTCTTGGCGTTCCCTTTCGGACCGTCCCCGCCTTCCGCCACCCCGACACGGAGGCGGCGACGCACGGACGGCATGAAGACCGGCGCAGTCTGCCGCGAAACGCAACGAATGGAAAGCCCCACTCCCCATAATTTTTATGATATTGCGCAGGCGTTCAAACAGCGGGGACGGAGTCGTCGGCGGGCACGGCAAACGAAAGCCCCGCCGGCACGGACTCCGGCGGGGCCTCCCTATGCGACATTCTTGCTTGCTTGGTGGTCGGCGATCATCCCTTGACCGTTAGGCGTGTGACATGCGCTGGAGTTCGTCCTTGATGCGAAGTTTCTGACGCTTGAGATCGGCGATCATCGCCTCATCAGGAACCGGTCGGCGCGCTTCAGTCTCAAGGACCACTTCGAGGTCGCGGTGCTTCGCCGTCAGGGACGCAATCCGAGCATCGTAGCCCATGGCAATTCTCCCTTTATCGCCTGAGTGACACGAGATAAGACTATGCTCTTTTTCTCCCCCGTTCCAGCGATCCCGCTAAGACGTTGGAGTACGTAAAATTTTTGTAATCCCCTCGCTAAGCCGGGGAAAGGGAGACGGCGACCATGAGTGAACGCCCCCGCCTCATCGTAGGACTGAGCGGTGCCACGGGCATCACCTACGGCATTCGCATTCTTCAGGTTTTGCGGGATATTGGCGTCGAATCCCATCTCGTGATGACGCGCACCGCCGAGATTACCCTGGCTTACGAATCGGATATGAAGGTCGCCGACATCCAGGCCCTGGCGGACGCCGTTCACCGGGTCGACGACCTGGCCGCCGCGCCGTCGTCGGGGTCCTTTCGGACCATGGGCATGGTGGTCGCGCCCTGTTCCGTGCGCGCCCTGGCCGAGATCGCCTCGGGAACCGGCAACAACCTGCTGACGCGGGCCGCCGACGTGACCTTGAAGGAACGGCGCCGACTGGTGCTCATGGTGCGCGAGACGCCCTATCACCTGGGCCATATCCGCAACATGGCGGCGGTCACGGAACTAGGCGGCGTCATCGCGCCCCCGGCGCCCGCCTTCTACATGCGCCCACGGACCCTGGAGGACCTGGTCGACCATGCGGTCGGGCGCGTCCTGGACCTGTTCGGTCTGGAAACGGAGTTGGTGAAACGCTGGAAGGACGGCTAGTCCCGCCCTTCCAAGGACGCGGTTTCCGTCAGAGGACGGTTTCCGGCTGGACCTCGCGCCGGGCGCCCTTTTCGCCCACATAGATGCCCAGCTTGCGGGCCGTGTTCACCATGGTCCCATCGGGATCCAGGCACCGCGGACCGATGGTGACTTCCGACAAGGGCACCTCGCAGACGCCACGATCCCGCCACCCGACCATCGTGCCGAACTCCTTGCGGGCGACCAGGTCCACGGCATGAACGCCGAACGCCGAGGCGATCAGGCGATCCCGGGTGGAGGGATTGCCGCCGCGCTGGACGTGCCCAAGAATGGTGACGCGGGTCTCGGCGCCGGTCATCTCGGCGATTTTTTCGGTCAGGTAATGCCCGACGCCGCCGTATCGCTGCTGTCCGCCGGAGTAGGAGATCATGGCCCGCTCGCCGGTCTCCGTCTTGACGCCTTCGGCGACGACGACCAGGGCGTGGGTGCGCCCCTGGGCCAGGACCGTGCGAATCTTCCGCGACACCCCTTCCAGGGTATAAGGCACCTCCGGCACCAGGATGACGTCGGCGCCCCCGGCGATGCCGGAATTGATGGCGATATGCCCGGCGTCCCGGCCCATGACCTCCAGAATCATGACGCGATGGTGGCTGGCCGCCGTCGGTTGCAGGCGATCCAGCGCCTCCGTCACCACGTTGATGGCGGTCGAGAAACCGACCGCGTACTCGGTGCCGTGCACGTCGTTGTCGATGGTCTTGGGCACGCCGACCATGCCGATCTCGGCCCGCTCGCACAGGCGCGAGAGGATGTTCATGGAGCCGTCTCCGCCGATCACCACCAGGGCGTCGAGACCGAGCGCGCGGCACCCTTCGGCGAACTCCTCGGATCGATCCTTGAAGGTGCCGTCGGGCATGGGGAAGTTGAACGGGTCCCCCTTGTTGGTGGTGCCCAGGAAAGTGCCGCCTTCCCGCAGATAGTGCCCGGAGAAGGTCCCCATGGTCAGTTCAACGTACTTCAGGGGCCGGGAGATCAGGCCCATGGTTCCGTCGATGATGCCGTAGACCTTCCAGCCGTAGGTCTGGATGGCCGAATAGGCCACGGCCCGGATGACCGCGTTCAAGCCGGCGCAATCACCGCCACTGGTCAGTACACCGATGGTCCGGATATCGCTCATGCTATCGCCCCCGTGATGCCGCTAGCGGTATTTTTCCTGTATCCAGCCATACCGTTTCGCCCAGACTTCTGCTAGTGTCAAATGCATGACGCGCAACGACTGTCCCGCGAGGGCCGGTCTTCCAGTGAACCCCCGGTAACGCCCCATGGAAGACGAATCCGAAGCCGAGCTCCGCGCCCGCCTCCTGGCGCTTCAGACGGAGCATCGCGATCTTGACGACATCATCGGCCGCCTCTCCGACACGGCGCCGTTCGACCAGTTGCAGATGATCCGGCTGAAGAAGCGCAAACTGCTTCTCAAGGACGAGATCATCCGCCTGCAAAGCCGTCTGTTGCCGGACATCATCGCCTGACGGTCATCCGCCGCGTCATCTCCATCCCGGAAAACGCCCGCCACCGCCTGATCGGTTCGCGCCCCAATCCCGTCATACCGTCCGACGCAGGCGATCCTCGATGGTCGAAAGCGCGGCCTCGGCCGTTTCCCCGGTCTCCAGGGGGCGGGACACGGCGATGGGGCGCAACTCCAGCCGCGATCCGCCGATCGTCAAGGGCCGCGTCGCCACCGCCTCCATCAGCTGATCGACCTTGACCCAGGCGCCGTCCGGGTCGCCGGTGGTGAAGAGGATGGCCAGCCCGGCCCCGCCGATGGAACCGACCACGTCGCTGGCGCGCAGCGACCCGACCACCTGCCGGGCCAAGTGCCGCAAGGCCTCCCGTGCCGCCAGAAGCCCGGCGCTCCGCCGAATGTCCTCGAAGTTGTCGAGGTAGATCACCACCAGAGTGCCCACCGAGGCGTCTTCCGGTCTGGGCCGCTCCAGATAGGCGCCCAGGCGGCGCAGGAAGGCCCGGCGGTTCAAGGTCGGCAACCAACTATCCTGGTCGGCCAAGCCTTCCAGCAACTCCTGGCGCCGCTCGGCCTGCGCCACCCGCCACCGCTGGGTGTCGATCTCTTCCATCAGGCCGTCGATCAGGCGCTGAACGTCCGGTGTGATGCTGGTGGGATCCAGGCCGCCGAGGGAAACGGGGTCGTCCGGTCCTTCGTCGCCACCGCCGCCGGTGGAGGACCGTCGCATCATGCGGGAATAGGCGTTTCCGCCGGCCCCGCCGCCGCCATGCTGCCACGCTTTCAGTGGCGCTGTCGGCATGGATTGTTCGATGTCAGCCATTCTGGCGTTCTCCGTCATCCTGCCCTTCGTGGCATGGTAGCACGAACCGGTCCAAAAGCGCAGTGCCATCGTGCGAAATGGCCAAGGCGACGGTTGCAATGAGACCGCCGATACCTATAATGCCGCTCTTTCTCGAAGGACGGTGAGTCATGGCAGGACAGACGGAAGCCTCCGGCACGCCCGTTGCCCAGGACCTTTCCCCCGTCGTCGGCGTCATCATGGGCAGCCAGTCGGACTGGGACACCATGCGCCACGCGGTGGAGACGCTGCGGACCTTGGGCGTCGCCTGCGAGGCGCGCGTGGTGTCGGCCCATCGCACGCCGCGGCGTCTGTACGACTACGCCGGAT
>CAZFRK010000228.1:0-5713 GCA_964521375.1 uncultured Rhodobacterales bacterium | reverse complement strand
CGCCCCCAGGCACACCACCAGGTCGCCGCCGCGGGCGACCGAGCGGACGGCGGCGACCTGGTGATGTTGCCCGCCGAGGGAGGTGCCGCCGAATGACGCCGCAGCGCGCCGCCGACACCCACCCGCTGATCGACCGCCTGCCGCCCGTGCGCGGCCGGTTGACGGCGGGCTATGACCTGAAGAAGGTCACCTGGTTCCGGGTCGGCGGCCCCGCGGAAGTCATGTTCCGTCCCGAGGACGAGGCGGACCTGTCCCTGTTCCTGGCCGAACGTCCCGAGGACGTGCCCCTGACGGTGATCGGCGTCGGCTCCAACCTGCTGGTCCGCGACGGCGGCATTCCGGGGGTCGTCATCCGCCTGGGACGCGGCTTCACCGGCATCGACGTCGACGGCGAGCGCGTCCACTGCGGCGCCGTGGCGCTGGACGTCAACGTCGCCCAGGCGGCCCGCGACGCGGGACTGGGCGGCCTGGAGTTCCTGTCCGGCATTCCCGGCACCATCGGCGGGGCGCTGCGCATGAACGCGGGCGCCTACGGCACCGAGATCCGCGATGTCGTGGAATCCTGCACGGCGGTCGACGACTACGGCGTCCGCCACACCTTGACGCCCGACCGCATGGACATGAGCTACCGTCACTGCGGGGTTCCGGACTCCTGGATCTTCACCGGCGCCACCCTGCGGGGCCGTAAGGAAGACCCCGCCGCCATCGCCGCGCGCATGGCCGAGATCAAGCAATCGCGCGAAGGCAGCCAGCCCGTGCGGGCGCGCACCGGCGGCTCCACCTTCGCCAATCCGCCCGGCCAGCGGGCCTGGGAACTGATCGACCGCGCCGGGTGCCGGGGCCTCAGCCTGGGCGACGCCAAGGTGTCGGAGGTCCACTGCAATTTCCTGATCAACCGGGGCGAGGCCACCGCCGCCGACCTGGAGGATCTGGGCGAGGAAGTCCGCGCCCGCGTCCTGGACGTGACCGGCGTCGCCCTGCGCTGGGAAATCCGCCGCATCGGCATCCGCGCGACCGAGGAGACCCGCCATGGCTGAGTACAGTATCGTCACCGCCGAAGACCCGGTGAACCGTCTGGCCCAGGCCGCCGTGGCCGACGCCAAGGCCAGCCGCCGCCACCAGCGGGTCACGGTCCTGCTGGGCGGCTTCTCCGCCGAGCGCGAGGTGTCCCTGAACTCCGGCGCCAACGCCGTGAAGGCCCTTGAGACCGCCGGTTACACGGTCAAGGCCATCGACGTTTCGCGCGATATCGCCACCATCGTCCACGACCTGGAACGCACCAAGCCCGACGTGGTCTTCAACGCCCTGCACGGACGCTACGGCGAGGACGGCTGCATCCAGGGCGTCCTCAACATGCTGGAGCTTCCCTATACCCATTCGGGGCTGCTCGCCTCGTCCCTGGCCATGGACAAGCCCGCCGCCAAGCGCATCTTCCATTCCAACGGCATCGCCGTCGCCGACGGCGTCGTGGTCACCCGGCGCGGCCTGGAGGAACACGGCGATCCCCTGCCCCGCCCCTATGTGGTCAAGCCGCTGAACGAAGGGTCGTCGGTCGGCGTGGTCATCGTGCGCGAGGGCGACAACGCCATTCCCTACGCCAATTCCGGCTGGCCCTACGAAGGGCGCCTGATGGCGGAATCCTACATTCCGGGCCGCGAGTTCACGGTCGCGGTGATGGACGGCCACGCGCTCGGCGTCACCGAGATCGCCACCGGCCTGGAGTTCTACAACTACGAGGCCAAATACGCCGTCGGCGGCTCGACCCACACCCTGCCCGCCCAGGTGGACGACGCCGTCTACGCCGAATGCCAGCGCCTGTCCATCCGCGCCCACGAGGCGCTGGGCTGTCGCGGCGTTAGCCGGGCCGACCTGCGCTACGACGGCGAACGCCTCATCATGCTGGAGGTCAACACCCAGCCCGGCATGACCCGCACCTCGCTGGTGCCCGAGCAAGGCGAACTGGCGGGCGTCTCCTTCCCCGACCTCTGCACCTGGCTCGTGGAGACCGCCGAATGCGACGCATGAGCCAGAGCCGCCAGGAAGGCGTCATCCTTCTGCTGCTGATGGCCGCCACCATCGGTCTCGTCGCCGCGCTGGCGGCGGGCGCCTGGGCGTGGAAGAGCGGGCGCGTCCAGGCGGCGGTGACGGCCCTCGGCCAGAAGACCGTCGAGGTCTCCGCCGAGATCGGCCTGCGCCTGCGTCAGGTCAGCGTGGAAGGGCGCGACCATACGCGGGCCACCGAGATCCTCGCCGCCCTCGACCTGCCCCAAGGGTCGCCGCTGCTGGCCCTTGACCCCGCGGCCGCCCGCGAGCGCCTGGAGAGCCTGCCGTGGGTCAAGGAAGCCGCCGTCGAACGGCGCTTCCCCGACCGCGTGCACCTGCGCCTGAAGGAACGCACGCCCATCGCCCTGTGGGACCAGGGCGACGGACGCTTCCTGCTGGTCGACGCCGACGGCGTCCCGGTCAGCGACGACGTGCGCGGCTACGCCGCCCTGCCGGTCATCAGCGGCGCCGGCGCCCCGCGGGCGGCGGCGGACCTTTTCACCATGCTGGCCGGGGAACCGGCGCTGGCCGGGCGCGTCCGCGCCGCCGTGCGGGTCGGCGAACGACGCTGGAACCTGTGGTTCGGGGCCGTCGGCGCCGACGGCCTGGAAGTCCGCCTGCCCGAGACCGACCCGGCCAAGGCGCTGGACCGCCTGGCCCGGCTCGACGAAAGCGACGGCCTTCTGGAGCGGGACCTGCGGGTGGTCGACCTGCGCCTGCCCGACCGCCTGGTGGTGCGCCTGAACGACCCGGACCAGACGCGGCCCCATGGACTGACGCACAAGGCGCCCCTGCCCTTGCCCCCCACGGGGCGCGACGCCTGACCCGGACGGGCGACGAGACGACGACCGACGAGACGACGACCGTCCAGACGACCCAAGAGACGAAGACGGCCAAGCCAACAGATCGCGGGAAGAAGGAGACGTTTGTAAGTGGCCAGGACGCGGCAAAAGACGGGACCGATCGCCGGGCTTGATGTGGGCACGACCAAGGTGGTCTGCTTCATCGCCGAGCTTGACGACGACGGGGTCCTCCGCGTGCAGGGCGTGGGGCATCACCGGTCCCGCGGCATGCGCTGCGGCCAGGTGGTCGACATGACCGCCCTGGAAGGCAGCGTGCGCGCCGCCGTCGACGCCGCCGAGCAGATGGCCGAACTGCGCATCTCCCGCGTGTCGGTCACCGTCACCGGCGGCAGTCTCGCCAGCACCAACGTCGACGCCACCATTCCCTTGGGCGGCAGCCCGGTGCGCGACCAGGACGTCCGCCGGGTGGTCGAGTCCGGTCGCCACCAATTGACCGTCGACGCGGCCCGCCAGGGCATTCACTTCGACAACACCGGCTTCCATGTCCACCAGGACCGCGAACTGATCCACTGCATCCCCACCAGCTACACCATCGACGGCGGCGACGGGGTGATCGATCCGCGCGGCATGTTCGGTGAACTACTGGGCGTGCGCATCCACGCCGTTTCCGCCGGGGTCGGCCCGTGGCGCAACCTCGCCACCGTCATCGAGCGGTGCCACCTGCAACCCGAGGAGCGCGTCGCCAGCCCCTATGCCTCGTCGCTGGCCTGCACGGTGGACGACGAAAAGGAGATGGGCGTCACCGTCATCGACATGGGCGGCGGCACGACGTCGGTCTCGGTCTTCGTCGACGGCCATCCGGTCTACGCCGACGTCATTCCCGTCGGCGGCCAGCATGTCACCAACGACGTGGCCAAGGGCCTGTCGGTCGACCGCGACCTGGCCGAACGCTTGAAGACCATCCACGCCTCGGTCCTGCCGTCTCCGGCGGACTCGCGCGAATTGCTGCGGCTCGCGCTGGTCGGCGAGGACGAATTCGAGACCGGCGGGCACGAGGTGCCGCGCTCCGAACTGGTGCGCATCGTCCGCCCGCGCCTGGAAGAAACCTTCGAACTGGTCCGTGACCGCCTGTCGCGGGCCGGAATGCTCTACGCCGCCGGGCGGCGCGTCGTCCTGACGGGCGGCGCCAGCCAGCTTCAGGGCGTGCGCGAAATGGCGGAGCTGATCCTCGACAAGCAGGTGCGGCTGGGACGGCCGCGCCGCCTGAAGGGGGTCCCCGAATCAGCCTCTGGCCCGGCCTTCGCGGCCTGCGCCGGGCTGCTGCGCTACGCCATCCAGGATCACGTCGCCGCGGGGCGGGGACAGGCGGGCTTCGGCGCGCTGGACCCCGTCACCGACGGCGACACGGCACCAGAGCGTACGGGCGGCGTTTTCCGCCGCGCCGGCGCATGGCTGAGGGAGAACTTCTGATGACCGACCAGCATGGACCGACGTCAGGCGCCCTCGGGAAAGACGACGGGAAAAAAGGCGAGAACGCCGGACCCCGGGATACCGACCTGTTCACTCAATCAAACCATAATCCTTCGAAGCGGATTAAGGAGGCACCAATGATCAATCTTACCGTGGGGCCGCAGGTGGAGACCCACCTGAAGCCGTGCATCACCGTCATCGGCGTCGGCGGCGCGGGCGGCAACGCCGTCAACAACATGATCGCCGACAACCTTCAGGGCGTCGATTTCATCGTCGCCAACACCGACGCCCAGGCGCTCTCCATGGCGCACACCGACCGCCGCGTCCAGCTCGGCCAGGTGACCACGGCGGGCCTCGGCGCCGGGGCCAAGCCCGAAGTCGGGCGCGCCGCGGCGGAAGAAACCTACGAGCAGATCGCCCAGGAGATCGAGGGCGCCAACATGGTGTTCATCACCGCCGGCATGGGTGGCGGCACCGGCACCGGCGCCGCCCCGGTCATCGCCCGCGTGGCGCGCGAAATGGGCGTGCTGACCGTCGGCGTCGTGACCAAGCCGTTCCAGTTCGAGGGCCAGCACCGCATGCGCCTGGCCGACACCGGGATCGAGGAGCTGTCGCAGTACGTCGACACGCTCATTATCATCCCGAACCAGAATCTGTTCCGGGTCGCCAACGAAAAAACTACCTTCGCGGATGCCTTCAAGATGGCCGACGACGTCCTGAACGCGGGCGTGCGGTCGATCACCGACCTGATGATCATGCCGGGCCTCATCAACCTGGACTTCGCCGACGTCCGCACGGTCATGTCCGACATGGGCCGCGCCATGATGGGCACCGGCGAAGCGTCGGGCGAACGCCGCGCCCTGGACGCCGCCGAGGCGGCCATCGCCAACCCGCTGCTGGAAGACACCTGCATGAAGGGCGCGGGCGGCGTTCTGATCAACATCACCGGCGGCCCGGATATCACCCTGTTCGAGGTCGACGAAGCCGCCAACCGCATCCGCGACGAAGTCGAGGGCGAGGCCCACATCATCTTCGGGTCCTGTTTCGACGCCGAGCTGGAAGGCAAGATGCGCGTCTCCGTCGTCGCCACCGGCATTTCCGGCGCCGCCGCCGTCCTGCCGCGCCCCGAGGCCAACACCATGACCCACGCGGTCGCCTCGCGCGGCGCTCCGCAGGCCCCGCAGGCCGCGACGCCCCGCCCGCGTGCCGCCGCCGCTCCGGCGGCCCGTCGCATGACGGAAACCGCCGCCCCGGCGCCGAGCCGCCCGCTGCTGGACGACACCGCCACCCCGGCGCCCGAGGCCGAGACCCGGCCCGCCGCCGAGGTCGAGGAGTTCCCCGTCCAGGCCGAGGAGCCGATGCCGCTTCAGGCGACCGGCACGGAGGGTCCGGCGACG
>CAZFRK010000227.1:0-5772 GCA_964521375.1 uncultured Rhodobacterales bacterium | reverse complement strand
ATCCTCCGCCGCCGGGCGATAGACCTCGGCCAGGGTCTCCAGCATCGGACGCAGCGACACCGTGCCGGTGCGGGCGCGGGACATCTCGGCGTCGATGCGCGAGGCGTCGGAAATGTCCGAGATCAGGCGATCCACCCGCGCCACGTCGTCCTGAAGGATGGCCAGCAGGCGCTTCTGCTTGGCCGGGTCCTCCAGGCGCACCACGGTCTCCACCGCCGACCGCAGCGAGGTCAGCGGATTCTTGATTTCGTGCGCCACGTCGGCGGCGAAGCGTTCGATGGCGTCCATGCGCTGCCACAGGGCCTCGGTCATGGCCCGCAGGCTGGACGACAGGTCGCCGATTTCGTCGTTGCGCCGCGACAGGTCGGGGATCAGGGCGCCGCGTCCCTGGCCGGAGCGCACCGCTTCCGCCGCCGCCGCCAGGCGTCGCACCGGGCGGGCGATGGTTCCGGCCAGATAGAGCGACAGCAGGACCGTCACCAGCGAGGTGCCGAGGAACAGTTGGCCGATGGCCAAGCGCACCTCGAACAGGCTCTGGTCGATCTTGTCGTCGGGGCGCGACACCATCACCGCGCCGACCACATGCTTGTAGTACTGCACTGGAACGGCGGCGGAGAGAATGCGTCCCTCGGCGGCGGGCAGGCGGCGCACGGCCATGGCCGGAACGCCGACCTCGATGGCTTCCACCACCTCGTCGTAGTCGGACGCCGTCTGTTCGCGCCGCTCGGTGTAGCGCGGCAGGGGCTTGCCCCAGTTGAAGGCGCGCTTGGTCCAGTCGTAGACGCCGCGCAGCCAGCCGACCAGGGACAGGGGTTCGGGTGGCGGCGCCAGATCGAAGACCTGGACCGCGCCGCCGGGACCGATCAGGCGGCGGCTGTCGGCCACCAAGAGGCCGTTGGGATCGAACAGGCGGGCGCGCACGCCGCCCAGTTCCGCCAGGCGCCGCACCATGGAGCGGGCCTGTTCGGGCAGCAGGCGGTGGCTGGTGACGGGAACGCGCAAGCCTTCGAAGGTGGCGGTCTCGGCGGCCACGGCGCCCTCGCCGAGGGCCGCGGCGATCAAGTCGGCCTGGACCCGCAGGGCGTCCAACTCGGCGGTGATCAGCGCGTCCTCGTACTGGTCCAGGTACAAAAGCCCGGCCAGCAGCATCAGCGGGGCGATCAGGTTGACCGCCAGGATGCGTCCGGTCAGGGGCGACAGGCGCCGACCGCCCCGTCCGCGCGCCCGCGTGGAGGAAGCCGCCGGAGGGGCGACGCGGTCGTCGTCGTCGGGACGGGGGGCGCGCAGCCCGTGGGTCACGAGGATCAGCCTTCCTTGTAGCGGTAGCCGACGCCGTAGAGCGTTTCGATCTGCCCGAAGTCGCCGTCGACATCGCGGAACTTCTTGCGCAGGCGCTTGATGTGGCTGTCGATGGTGCGGTCATCGACGTAGATGTGCTCGCCGTAGGCGATGTCGATGAGCTGGTCGCGGCTCTTCACATGGCCGGGGCGCTGGGCCAGGGCTTGCAGGATGAGGAACTCGGTCACCGTCAGGTCCACCGCCAGGCCCTTCCAGGTGACCATGTGGCGGGGCGGGTCGAGGGTCAGGTCGCCACGCACGATGGCGTCGGGCGACGGGCCGCCGTCGCCGTCGGTCGCTTCGGCCTCGGCGGCGCGGGCGTCGGACCGGCGCAGCAGCGTGCGGATGCGCTCCAGGAGCAGGCGCTGGGAAAAGGGCTTCTTGATGTAATCGTCGGCCCCCATGCGCAGGCCCATGATCTCGTCGACCTCGTCATCCTTCGAGGTCAGGAAGATCACCGGCATGTCCGAGCCGCGCCGCAGATGCTCCAACAGCTCCATGCCGTCCATGCGCGGCATCTTGATGTCGAGGATGGCCAGGTCGACGGACCTGGCTTCCAGGCCGCGCAGGGCTTCCGCCCCATCATGGTAGGTGGTGACGGCGTACCCCTCCTCCTCCAGCAGCAGGGAGACGGAGGTGGTGATGTTGCGGTCGTCGTCGACCAGCGCGATGGTCTGCGGCACGAGAAAGGTCTCCTGGCGGTGAACCGGTCTGTCTTCTTCCCCACCATAGCCGCCAATGTGGCGAAAATCAGGGGCGACCGGGCCGATGGGGCCATTCTCGTGCCGAAAGGGGCGGGCTGTCTACTCCGCCGCCGCCTTCAGGTGGCGGGTCTTGCGCATGTCGCCGTGGTCGCGGAAGGCCAGGTGCATGGCGAAGGCCTGGTCGAGCAGGTGCGGCGTCTGACCGCCCACGGAATGGGTGGCGGCGCGGTGGTAGTCGCCCAGCAGGTCCTTGTAGTCGGGGTGGACGCAGTTCTCGATGATCGTCTTGGCGCGTTCGCGCGGGGCCAGGCCGCGCAGGTCGGCCAGTCCCTGTTCGGTGACGATCAGGTCGACGTCGTGCTCGGTGTGGTCGATGTGCGAGGCGAAGGGGACGATGGACGAGATCTTGCCGTCCTTGGCCGTCGACTTGGTGACGAAGACCGACAGATAGGCGTTGCGGGCGAAGTCGCCCGATCCGCCGATGCCGTTCATCATCTGCGAGCCCGACACGTGGGTCGAATTGACGTTGCCGTAGATGTCGGTCTCCAGCGCCGTGTTGATGGCGATCAGGCCCAGGCGGCGGATGACCTCGGGATGGTTGGAGATTTCCTGCGGGCGCAAAAGAAGGCGGCTCTTGTAGCGGCCGATGTCATTGAAGACCTGGGCGTTGCGCTCCGGCGACAGGGTGATGGAACTGCCCGACGCGAAGGTCAGCTTGCCACTGTCGAAGAGGTCGAAGGTGCTGTCCTGGAGTACTTCCGAATACATGGTCAGGTCGTGGAAATCGGTGTCGATGAAGCCGTGCATGACGGCGTTGGCGATCGATCCGATGCCCGCCTGAAGGGGCGCCAGGGACGAGCCGAGGCGGCCCTTGGCGACCTCGTGGGCCAGGAATTCGTTCAAGTGCGACGCGATGGCGCGCGTTTCGTCGTCCGGCGGCACGATGTTGGAGCAGCTGTCCTGCTTGGCCGAAATGACGATGGCGGCGATGCGCGACGGATCCACCGGGATGGCGGGCATGCCGACGCGGTCCTGCGGGCTGGTGATTGGCACCGGGCCGCGGAAGGGGCGGCGGGTCGGGATGTAGATGTCGTGCAGACCTTCCAGCGCCTCGGACAGCGTCAGGTTGATCTCGACGATGACCTTGTCGGCCAGCATGGCGAAGGTGGCCGAGTTGCCGACCGAGGTCGTCGGCACGATGGCGCCGTCTTCCTTGATCATGACCGCCTCGATGATGGCCACGTCGATGGGGCCGAGCTGGCGCGAGCGGATCATCTCCACCGTTTCCGACAGGTGCTGGTCGACGAACATGACGTCGCCCTTGTTGATGCACTTGCGCAGGTAGGGGTCGGCCTGGAACGGCATGCGGCGGGCCAGGACGTGCGCCTCGGCCAGGGTCTTGTCCAGATCGTTGCCCAGGCTGGCGCCGGTCAGCAGCGAGATCTTGATGTTCTCGCGCTTGCCGCGCTCGGCCAGGGCCAGCGGCACGGCCTTGGCCTCGCCCGCGCGGGTGAAGCCGGACATGCCGACGGTCATGCCGTCATGGATATGCAGGGCGGCTTCCTCGGGCGTGACGACCTTGCTCCAGAGGCTGCGGGGCTTGATACGGTCTTGGTACATTCTGGCGTTTCCCTTCGCGTCGTTCCGGGGGCCGGTACCGGTCCTTCCGGAGCCATGCAATGACGTGCATGACGAAAAGGGGTATCAGCCCCAAGAGACGTGTTGCGAGCAGTTTAGCCATGCAAAAAAAGCATAACACTATGCAAGGATGCCTAAAACGCTGGGATTTCGAGCAAAGTCAGCCCCTGCGCTGGGTGCAGGGCTGGCTGTCTTTCGCCTTTCGGATGCCGTAGGGGCAGGCCGTCGGGGTCTGAAAACGAAAACCGCCCCGGCTCTTTCGGTCCAGGGCGGCAGGATTCGGATCGCGACTCGCCTTCCGAACGACAGAATCGTGCCGGAAGGCGGTCCGTCTTATTTCATCTTGTTCTTCATGCCCATGGCGCCGGCACCCTGCACGGTCACGTCGACGACCACGTCACCGGCCTTCTCGAAGGTCAGGGTGACGGGGAAGGTGTCGCCTTCCTTCAGCGGTTCGGGCAACTGCATGAACATGACGTGCAGACCGCCCGGCTGAAGCATCA
This sequence comes from uncultured Rhodobacterales bacterium, assembly GCA_964521375.1. Lineage (GTDB taxonomy): Bacteria > Pseudomonadota > Alphaproteobacteria > Rhodospirillales > Rhodospirillaceae > CAZFRK01. Next base: position 1,589 of record CAZFRK010000227.1, on the reverse strand, counting down.
CGGTGCCGTCGGCGGGCACCTCGATCTCGGGCACCTGACGCATGCGCATCACCTCGCCGTCCTTGATGTGGGTGTGCAGTTCGGTGATGGGAGACACCGGCGCGCTGGCCGAAAGCACCCGGTCGGCTTCGCCGCCGGTGTTGTCGATGACCATGAAGGCCCCACCGGCCCGGGCCATGCCGGCGGAGGCGCGCGCCCAGGCGTCCTTGATTTCCAGCGCCTGGGCGTTGGAGGCGATGCCGAGAACCAGGGCGGCGGCGGTGGCGATAGCAATGCGCTGCATGATGGGTTTCCTCGCTCAAGAAGACGGTCGGATATTGGATGGGCTTGGTCGTAGGCCACGGAAGAGGCGCGCGACCGGGCGGGGGAAACGCCCCGCCGGCGACTCTTCCGCTTAGAAAAGGAAGGAAATTCTGGTCGTTAGGCCACGACGGGCGGCGCGCGCGCGCGCGGCAATCCCGTAATCTGGCCGTCATGGACGGCGGTGGCGAACGAAGGGGTCAGGTCCACCCTGGCCGCCAGGGGAGTTGGCAGCTCTACGGTGGCGGGAAGGTCGGTCGTGGAGCCGGTGGCGAAGGCCATGCAGACGGCGCAGGTGGTCGTCGATCGACCACTGTCGGGCGCGGGGGTTTCCGACCCAGGGACGGGGACCGTCCTGGGCGGTTGCATGGCCGAGCAGATGATCAGGGTCCGCGGCAGGCCGTCGGGGCCGGGGGCCACCGGAATGGCCATGGCCACGGGGACCAGGATCTGAAGCAGCAGCGCCCACAGGCCGGTCCAGGCTACCAGGACGCGGTGCGGAGTGAGGCGGGACGGGCTGCGGCGCGCGGTCATGCCCCCATTGATGCCTCGCGGAAGGGCATTTGGGAAGAGAAATCGACCATTGGGGGAGGGGGCGCGTGGGCCGATGGCGACGGTCTCGATCCCGGTCGTCGGCCCTTGCGCCGGGACGGGGAATCTTTGACAGTAGTCCCGTTCGCTCCGCCCAGACTGTCGGCGGAGGCCAGGGAAAGCCGCGCTTCAGGCACCGTCGCCGAGGGATATGGCCCAGAATGACGCCGTCTTCCGATGCACCCACCACGTCCCCGACTCCCCCGGCGGCGGTCGCCGGAGCGGCGGACGAACCCGCCACCGCCACCGCCGCCGCCGCGCCGCCGGTCTCCTTCACGGTCGATTTCCTGCCGGTCTACGATTTGCGGGCTCAGCGGGTGAACACCCTCTATTGCCGTCCCAGCGCCACCATCGCCGACGGCGTCGTCGCGGTCGACGAGGACCTGCTGGCCCAGGGCACGACGGGCCGCGCCATGAAGACCGACTTGGTGCTGCGCACCCTGCGGCACACCTTGGACATGGCGGCGACGCGGGCCACCCTGATGGTCAAGACCGGCGACGACCGCAAGCTGATCGTGCCGGTCAACGGCGCCGCCCTGGCCCACCGCGAGGTCGCCTCGGGGTTCACCGAGCGGTGCCGGGAATTTTCGCGCGACATCGCCGGACGGATCATCTTCGAGGTGACGAACTGCGAGGACGACGCCTCCATGTCGGTCCTCGATGAGATCGCCATCATCCTCTATCCGTTCTGCCTCACC
>CAZFRK010000226.1:0-5774 GCA_964521375.1 uncultured Rhodobacterales bacterium | reverse complement strand
CGGCACCTGTCCCAGATCCTGGGCCTGCCGCAGGCAGGTGGCGGCGCGGCGGCCCAGGTCGTCGAAATAGCGCGCCAGCGGGACATGGAGCGCCGGATCGAAGACCTCGGGGTCTCCGGCCAGACGCCCCAGGCGGCAGCCCTTCAATCCCTCGCGCTGGCGGGTCATCCAGGCCCGCAGGCGCTCCAACGGCGGGCGTCCGTCGTCGTCCAGCAAGGCGGCGGTGTCGGCGATCAGCTCGTCGGCGATTTCCTCCAGCGCCGCCCGCGCCAGGGCCTTCTTGGTCGGGAAGTGGTGGTAGAGACTGCCCTGGCCGACACCGCTGTCGGCCAGGACGGCGCGCGGGCTGGTGGCGCCGAAGCCGCGCTCCCACAAAAGCCGCTTGGCGGTGTCGAGAAGGCGGCGGCGGGCATCCCTGTCGGTCATGGGCCTGTCCTTCGTCCCTTGTCGCTCTTGTTCTTCGCTTCCGAGGCTTGGCGCTTCCGCGACCCGGCGTCAGGTCGGGCGAGTGTCCTTCAGCGGCGGCTTGTCGGCCAGATCGGCCAGCCAGTCGGCCAACGCCGGATAGCGGTCGCGCCACGCCAGACGCGCGTGCCGCAGGTCCAGGTATTCCAGCGCGCAGGCCAGCGACAGGGCGGGCAGGCGCGGCCACGGCGGCGGCGCCTTGGCGGCCTCGGTTAGGCCGCGCTCGATGGCGCGGTCGTAGCGGGCCAGCCAGGAGGCCGACCGTTCGTCCTCCGGCCGCCAGATCTCGGCGATGGCGGCCACGGCGGCCTCCATGATGCCGTCGGCGAGCGCCTCGCCGCGCAGGGCGTCCCAGCGTTCCGGCCCCATGGGCGACATCAGGCGATGGCCCGCCACGTCGTCCAGGACCTGGACGATCACCGAGCTGTCGAACAGGGTCGAGCCGTCGTCCAGGACCAGGCAGGGCACCTTGCCCAGGGGGTTGGCCGCCTGGAGGTCCGCCGGATCGGCCATGGGGTCGGTCTCCACCAGATCGAGCGGTACGTCGAGGATCAGGGCGGCGAGGCGGACCTTGCGGGCGAAGGGCGAGGATTTCAGCGTGTAGAGCTTCATGGGGCGGGGGTCCCGTTGTCTGGCGAGGAGGGAAGGCGCGGCGGCGTCGGCGGCGGTCTGTACATACCAGTAGGTATGGTGCGACGCGGCGCCCGCCGCGTCAAGTCCGTCGTCTTTCCCTCGCGGCATGGTTTGCAACCGGCGTCCGCCGTCATAGACTGCCGCCCCTTCCGTCCCGTCTTCGCAGGTGCACAAGAGGAGTTCCCCGCATGACCGCCGTCCCGTCCCCCGTCGATCCCGCCTCCGTGACCGTGGAGGACACCGTCCTGTCCGTCCATGGCCGCCGTCTGGCGGCCCGCTGGGTGACGCCGCCGGGAGCCGCCGCCGCGCCGGTGATCGTCTTCCTGCACGAGGCGCTGGGGGCCATCCGCCTGTGGAAGGACTTCCCCGAACGGCTCTGCGCCGCCACCGGCCTGCGGGGGCTGGTCTACGAGCGGCTGGGCTACGGTGCTTCCGACCCCATGGAGGCCGAGCGATCCGCCGACTACCTGCGCGTCGAGGCCGAGGACTGGTTGCCCGAGGTCCTGCGGGTGGCCGACGTGACCGCGCCGCCGATTCTGTTCGGCCATTCCGACGGCGGGTCCATCGCCCTCTATTACGCCGCCAAGCATCCGGTCGCCGCCATGGTCACCGAGGCGGCGCACATCTACATCGAGGAGATCACCCTTCAGGGCATTCGAGACTTCGCGACGGAGCTGTGGGCCAAGACCGATATCCGCGACAAGCTGGCCCGCTACCACGGCGACAAGACGGACGCCGTCTATCACGCCTGGCACGACACCTGGCTGAAGCCGGAGATGGCGGACTTCGACATGAGCGACTGCCTGCCCCGCATCGCCTGCCCGGCGATGATCGTTCAGGGGTCGGACGACGAATACGGCAGTCCGTCCCAGGTCACCGACATCGTCGCCGGCATCACGGCGGGCGGCAAGGGCGCGGCGCGGGCCTGGTTCCTGGACGGTTGCGGCCATATCCCGCACCTGGAACGCAAGGACGAAGTGGCCTTCGCCACCGCCGCCTTCCTGGCCGAGGTCTTGCCGACGGCCTGAGATACCGCCGGGAGGAGGGCTGGAGTGGGGAGGCGGCATTGCAACGCCTCCGCGTCCTGATTATGCTGCGGTGCAGAGACCCTGGGCCACCGAAGGCCCGCCGGGAGACGCCTTTCGGACCCATGACCCAAACCGATCCCCTGACGCTCTACCGCGCCAAGCTGGACAGCGGCGACCTGCGCCCGGACCCGGTCCAGGCCCTGGCCGTCGAAAAGCTGGAATCCCTCCACCACGCCCTGACGGGCTATCGCCCGCAGACCGGCGCCAAGGGATGGCGGGACCGTTTCGGCCTGACCCGCCGGGTCGAGGAGCCGCAGCCGCCGCAGGGGCTGTACCTCTACGGGCCGGTGGGGCGCGGCAAGTCCATGCTCATGGATCTCTTCGTCGCCTCGGCGCCGGTCAAGGAAAAGCGCCGCGTCCACTTCCAGGCGTTCATGCGCGACTTCCACGCCGAGGTCCACGCCTGGCGTCAGGGGCGCAAGGCCGGGGACGCCGATCCGATTCCGCCGCTGGCCGAGAAGATCGCCCGCGACTCCTGGCTCCTGTGCCTGGACGAACTGGAGGTGCTGGACATCGCCGACGCCATGATCGTCGGTCGCGTCTTCGAGCACCTCTTCAAACGGGGCGTGGTGATCGTCACCACCTCCAACCGCCATCCCGACGACCTCTACAAGGATGGCCTCCAGCGCGAGAAGGTCCTGCCCTTCATCGGCCTGGTCAAGGACAAGCTGGACCTGCTGGCCCTGGAATCCCCCACCGACTACCGGCTGGGGCGGGTCAAGGGGGCGCCCATCTTCCATGCCCCCCTGGGGGCGGCCTCGACGGCGGCCATGGACGACTTGTTCCGCCGTCTGGCCGGGGACGCCGAGGCCAAGCCCGACCGCATCCTGGTCCAGGGGCGCGAGATCCCGGTGCCGCGGGCGGCGGGGGACGTGGCGCGGTTCTCTTTCCACGACCTGTGCGACAAGCCGTTGGGTCCCAGCGACTTCATCCAGATAGCCACCCTTTACGACGTGGTGATGCTCGATGACGTGCCGCGCCTGGGGCCGTCCAACCGGGATCAGGCGCGCCGCTTCGTGACCCTGGTCGATGCCCTCTATGAACATCGCACCATGCTGGCCATGAGCGCCGACGCCCCGCCCCAGGACCTCTATCCGGAAGGCGACGGCGCCTTCGAGTTTCAGCGCACGGTCTCGCGCCTCATGGAAATGCAGGCCGAGGATTACCTCCGCCAGAAGCACCTGACCTGATCCTGGGGGCTGGACGCCCGGTCAGATCATCGTCGCCAGGGCGCCCGCCGCTCCGGTGGCCAGGACCGCCAGCCACGGCGGCGCTTTCCACGTCATCAGCAGCAGGGCCGCCAGCAGGACCAGGGCGACATCCTTGGGACCATGCACGGCGGCGGTGAAGACCGGATCGTAGAGGGCGGCCAGCAACAGGCCGACCACGGCGGCGTTGATCCCCGCCAGGACCTCGCGCGCCGCCGGGCGGCGTCGCAGCGCGTCCCAGAAGGGCAGGGCGCCGCACAGCAACAGGCCGCCGGGCAGGAACACCATCACCGTCGCCAGGGCCGCCAACCCCGCCGCCGGGGCCGCGCCGCCGCCCAGGCCCGTCGCCGCGCCCAGGTAGGAGGCGAAGGAGAAGAGCGGGCCGGGCATGGCCTGGACCACGCCATATCCGGCCAGGAAGGCGTCGGCGTCGACCCAGCCGGGGCCGACGACCTCGGCCTGGAGCAGCGGCAGGACCACATGGCCGCCGCCGAACACCAGCGCCCCCGCCCGATAGATGGAATCGGCCAGCGCCAGGGGCAGGGACTCGGTCGCCGCCGCCGCCAGCGGCAGGCCCGCCAGCAGCAGGGCGAACAGCGCGAGCAGGGACAGGCCCGTGACCTTGCCGACCGGCACCGCCAGGCGCGGGGCTTCGGACCAGGACGCGCGCGAGGGCAGGGCCGCCCCGACCAGACCGCCCAGCACCAGGGCCGCCACCTGACCCCACGGCAGGGGCAGCGGCGTCAGGGGCCAGAGCGTCACCAGGGCGGCGGCCAGCAGGCCGGGCCATCCGGCGCGGGTCAATCCCAGGCCCATGCCCACCTGACTGGACGCCGGGCCGGGGAGAACCTGGCAGAGCGCCACCAGATCGGCGTAGGCGGCGTCCGACAGCCACCGCCGCCGGGCCACGATCTCGTCGCGGAAATAGCCCAGATGGGCCACCGGGCCGCCGAAGGCGGTCAGCCCCAGGCGCAGGAAGACGGCGAACACCTCGCGCGCCGACCCTCGGTCGGCTCCCCGGTCCGGAGCGGCGGACGGGGCGGGGATGGGGTCTTGAGTCACGGTGGCCCCTGGGGCATGCTTCTCGGGACGAAACAGGCTATGCTAGGGGTGGGCCGAGGCAAAGTGTCGGTTCCATGAACCACCCGAAAGGGTGGGCTTCTCCCTCTTTTTCCCGCCCGCCGCCCACCCGGTACCCGACTCTTTCGCAGGGTCGCCGAAACGGCCCGCCGCCCGCGGAAAATCTTGGAATATTCTTGCGTCGAACCGCCTGTGCCCCGATATGCCTCCCAGGGAAGCACCTTGCTTTCGAGGCGGAATCGCGTTATCGAAAGCCGCCCGTAAGGGTTGCCGCTCCGGTCGGCCCCATGAAAGGGGACGGATATCCGGGGGCGGCGGTCCGACTCCGCAACGCACCGCCCGGCCTCGGGCGACAGCCTCCATTCGCCCGCCCGCGGGCGCCCACGATTTCGCAAGGGGATACTCATGGCACGCAAGAAGATCGCTCTGGTCGGCGCCGGCAACATCGGCGGTACGCTGGCGCACCTCATTGGTCTGAAGGAGCTGGGTGACGTCGTTCTGTTCGACATCGCCGAAGGCGTCCCCCAGGGCAAGGGCCTGGACATCGCCGAGTCCACCCCGATCGAAGGCTGCGACGCGGCCTACAAGGGCGCCAACGACTATAGCGAGATCAAGGACGCCGACGTGGTCATCGTCACCGCCGGCGTGCCGCGCAAGCCGGGCATGAGCCGCGACGACCTGATCGAAATCAACTGCAAGGTCATGGACTCGGTCGGCAAGGGCATCGCCGCCAACTGCCCGAACGCCTTCGTGATCTGCATCACCAACCCGCTGGACGCCATGGTCTGGGTGCTGCGCGAGGCTTCCGGCCTGCCGCACAACAAGGTCGTCGGCATGGCCGGCGTGCTGGACAGCGCCCGTTTCCGCTACTTCCTGTGCGAAGAGTTCGGCGTCTCCGTCGAGGACGTCACCGCCTTCGTGCTGGGCGGCCACGGCGACACCATGGTCCCGCTGACCCGCTACTCCACCGTCGCCGGTATTCCCCTGCCGGATCTGGTGAAGATGGGCTGGACCACGCAGGAAAAGCTGGACCAGATCGTTCAGCGCACCCGTGACGGCGGCGCCGAAATCGTCGGCCTGCTGAAGACCGGCTCCGCCTTCTACGCTCCGGCCGCCGCCGCCGTGCAGATGGCTGAAGCCTACCTGAAGGACAAGAAGCGCGTCCTGCCCTGCGCCGCCTGGTGCGGCGGTGCCTTCGGCGTCGACGACCTCTACGTCGGCGTGCCGGTGGTGATCGGCGAGGGCGGCGTCGAGAAGGTCGTCGAGATCGAGATGAACGACGCCGAGAAGGCCGAGTTCG
>CAZFRK010000225.1:0-5786 GCA_964521375.1 uncultured Rhodobacterales bacterium | reverse complement strand
AAACACCACATTTTTTTTGAGGAGAGATCCACGATGGAGACCTGCCTGTTCCTGCAATGCCTTGCCCCGTGGGCGAAAGCGGCGGCCGGCGGCTGCGGTTGCGCCAGCGACACCGACGCCGCTCCCGACGTGGTCGCCTCGATCTCCCAGGACGCCCTGCCGGGGCTGGACCTGAGCCGCTACAAGGGGGTGATCATTTCCATGCTGGCCGACCAGCGCCTGCTGGCCCGCCATGAAGAGCAGTTGGCGGACTACGTGCGGTCCGGCGGGACGCTGGTCGTCAACGGCCACGTTCGCCACGCCTTCCTGCCCTGGCTGCGCCCCTTCGAGGCCATCGAGAATCCGCGCCCGGCGGACTACGCGGTCCGTCGCGTGGCCGACCATCCGGTGTTCGACGGCGTCGAGGAACGGGACCTGACCTATCGGCGCGGCGTCACCGGGTTCTATGGTCGCGGCGCCAACCCGCCGCCCGACGGCGCCGTCGTCCTGAACCGCCTCGGCGGCGACGACGCGCCCGTGGACTGGACCCTGACGATCTCCGGCGGCGGCCGCCTTCTGGTGCATTCCGGGTTGGATCTGTGGGCCTACGCCGGGGACGACACCTCCGCCGCCCGCATGACTCCGCAGTTGCTGGACTGGATGCGAACCGACATCGCGGGGAGGGCTTGACCATGACCGATATCGCCATGATCGACGGCGGACTCTATTTTCACGACGTGACGGCCAAGGACCCACGCTACGCCGGATACCTGGCGGCCACGCCCTATGTCCTGGACCTGGAGACCTTCGATTTCGCCGCTTATGACGCGGTCATCGTGCCCTGCCGCATTCCGCCTTCGCGCATGCAGGCGCACGCCGATCGACTGCGCGCCTACCTGGACGGCGGCGGCACGGTCGTGTCGCTGGCCGCCACCGGCGCCCAGACCTTCCTGCCTGGGGTCACCTGGGAAGACACGCCGGTGAATTTCTGGTGGTGGCTCGACCCCGAGGCCGAACCCTTCACCACCCTGGACGCGCCCGATCACCCACTGTTCGACCATATCGACCAGTCGGCCTGCACCTGGCACCACCACGGCGTCCTGCATCCGCCCAAGGGCGCCCAGGCGCTGGTCAGCCGCAAGGACGGCGGAAGCCTTCTCTACGTGGATGAGGTCAGCACCAACGGACGGCTGGTCGTTTCGACCATGGACCCGGTGTTCCACCACGGAAACCACTTCATGCCCGGCGCCAGCCGGTTCCTGGATGGTATCCTGGCGTGGCTGTCCTCGCCTGAAGGCGCGGCCCGCAAGGGCAGACCGGCTCGCGACGCCGCCTGACCGCGGCGCTTTCGGTTCCCGTCGATCCCGCCCTCGGGGCGGATCGACGGGGCGTCCTAAAGATCGTCGACGGTGGATTCTCCGGCGCCATCGGGCGTCAGGACGCCATCGCGCAGACACAGGGAGCGCGTGGCGAGGCGGCGGCGGAACGGAGCGTCGTGGGAGACGACGATCATGGCCTGCGGAAGACCCAGAAGACTGTCGGTCAGCCGCTTGGTCGTGGCTTCGTCCAAGGCGTTGGTCGGCTCGTCCAGAAGCAGAACCTCCGGGTCCATGGCCAGTACGGTCGCCAGGGAGACCAGCCGCTTCTCCCCACCGGACAGCTTGTGCGTCACGCGGTCACGGAAGTCGCTCAGGCCTAGCCGGGCCAACACGTCATCGACGATCCGCAAGACCTCCTCGCGGGGCTTTCCCAGGTTGATCGGACCGAAGGCCACGTCCTCGGCTACGGTCGGACAGAACAACTGGTCGTCGGGATCCTGGAAGACATAGCCCGCGCGGCGACGCACCTCCAGGAAGTCCTTTTCCTCCCGACGCGCTTGCCCGAAGGCGACCACCGACCCGCGCGACGGGCGGTGCAGACCGACCAGAACGCGCAGAAGCGTGCTCTTGCCCGCGCCGTTGGCGCCGGTGACGGCCAGTCGTTCCCCGGCGGCGAGGGAAAACCCGGCGCCCCGCAGGACTTCAGGGCGTCCGGGATAGGCGAAATGCAGGCCGGACACCTCAAAACACGGCGACATGAAGCCTCTCGAGAACCATCAAGGCGACCAGCGACCCCGCCCAGGCGGCGGCGAAGACCCCGTCCCGTCCCTGGTAGCGTAATTGGTCCAAAAGCGCCAGACGCCCCGTGAAGCCGCGGCATTTCATGGCCTGGAGGATACGTTCCGACCGCTCCAGCGCCCGCACCAGCAACATGCCGATCAGATAGCCGAAGGTGCGGTAGGTATGGCGATTGTTTCCCGGTCGGAAGCCCCGCATCGCCATGGCGACGCGCAAACGGCGGTATTCGTCGTGGATAACGTCGATGTAGCGCAGGGTAAAGAGCATGAGGTGCACGAGGTTGACCGGAAGGCGCAGCCGGAACAGGGCATGTCCCAGGGTCACCGGCTCCAACGTGCCGACCAGGACCAACAGGCACAGGATGACGGCATTGGCCTTCAGGCCGATGACAAGGCCCTGCTCCAGCCCCTGCCACGATGCCTCCAGACCGAAGACGGAAAAGGCGGTGTCGCCGGGCACCGTGAACGGCAGCATCAGCAGCATGAAGACGATGAAGGTATCCATCATCGCCATGCGCCGGAGCGTGGTCCAGACGGGCACCCTGGCCACCGCCATCGTCAGCGCCGACAGACCGACGGCCAGAAGCAGCACATCCCACCGCGACAAGGAGACGACCGCGACCGCGTAAGCCGCGGCGGAAAGAACGCGGGTGCGCGGGTCCAGGGACCCGATGACACCTGCCTCCGCCGCGGTCTCCGGCGCGATCAGGCTCATGCGTCCTTCAGCCGCCGCCGGGCCATCAGGTAGAAGACGAGGCCGAACAACCCGGCGATGTAGCCAATGCCGCCCAGGATGCTCTGCACGTCGTTTTTCTCCCGATAGGCCACCAGTTCCCGACGCAGGGGCCGGATCTCGTCCCGCACCGCTTCGGCGATCATAGCACGGACGGTGGGCGACACCGCCGCCTCGTCGACCGCTCCCACAGCCTCCGCGGGGTTCGGGGAGACCGCGGCGGAGGTCGGCGTGCCCTGCATCGCGGCGCTTCCGCCAGCCAGCGCCTTGGGCAAATCACCGGCGGCGACCACGACTTCGGCCACGTGCCCGGCGCCCATGTCGGCGCGGAACACATGATCGACGGGTTCGGTTGGTGTGAAGGAGAAGAAGCCGTCGGAATCCGTCTTGGTCTCCCCCAGTGACCGCCCGTCGGGCGCCGTCACCACCACGGGCGTGTCGACCGCCATGTCGCCGCTCGAAAACCCGATTTCCCCCTCGATCGTATCTCCGAGCACATAGGCCGAGGCGATGACCTTATGTGCCCGCGCCGGTCCGCCCATCAGTATGAGCGCCAGCAGAAGGGGCATGATCGTCAGTTTGAGCATGGTTTCAGTCTCCTCACGCCGCGCGACTGGTCAGGGCGCCGAACAGGCCTGGGTTGACCCGCCGCACCAGGACGACGGCGGCGGCGCACACCAGCGCCTCGATGACCGCCACCGGCACATGGGCCAAGACGACGAGCTTGGCCGCCGGAACGAACTCGTTCCCCGACGCCCAAAGCACGAAGGCGACGAAGACCGCCGTCAGCGCGATGGCCCCACCGCCCGCGACGGCTCCGGCCAAGGCGGAAAGACGGGAATCGGGGTTGGCGACCCCGGCTCGGCAGACCATGCCGACGACGACCGCCGGAAGCGCGATGGCGACGGTGTTCACGCCAAGGACCGTCAGACCGCCGAACCCGAAGAAGACGGCCTGCAACAGCAAGCCGACGAACAAGGCTGGAAAGGCGGCCCAGCCGAGCACCAGCCCGGCCAGGCCGTTCATGATCAGGTGGACGCTGGACGGCCCGACCGGAACATGGACCAGGGAGGCGACGAAGAAGGTGGCACTGAGCATGCCCGCCGCCGGAACCTTTTCCAGCGTCAGGGATTTCAGCCCAAGGCCCAGACCGGCGGCGGCGGCGATGCCCCCGGCGATCACGACCTCGTTGGACAAGGCGCCGTCGACGATATGCATGTCAGTGCCTCCCCTTCCCTATTCCGTCGGAGCCGCGAGGTCGTGGGCCTGGACCCACAGGACCGCGTCCTGGGACAGCTCCTTGCCCTCATGTTCCTTGGCCGGACCGGTACCCAGCGCGGCGAACCCCCAAACCCCGGCGCGCGGAATACCGAAGGTGAACTCGCCCTCCTCGTTGGTGATGAGGGAGACCGCGCCACCCGGCATGGGACCGACAGCGGCGGCCCCGGCCTTGTTCTCCTCCATGAGCGGAGCGGCGGCGATGTACTCGACCTCGATCTCGGCCCCGGCCACCGGCTGACCGTCCGACAGGACGCGACCGGAGAAGGTCGACCCGGCGATGACGTTGTAGGGCTTGTTGAGCGGCACGATCTCGGTCGGCAGCCCGACCGGCTCGACCCAGTCGGTGGGCACCTGCCGCAGGTTCAGGACACTTTTGGTCACCTGCTGGATGTAGATGTCCTCGCTTTCCTCATAGTAGGGCGAGGGCACGGCGACCACGACATAGTCGCCGCTACGACGCACCGGAACCACGGCGCTGAAGGCCTTGGCCGCGTTCGTGGCCCCCTGGAAGGTGATCGGCTCCAGGCTATCCTTCAGATCGACGCGCTTGCCGCGATTGATGGCGTAGAACTCCAGCACCGGCCCCATGTCCATGGCGTGGCCGTTCTCGAACGGATGCCAGAAGACAAGCTTGGCCGGGACGTCGCCGGGTTCGGCGATGTTGCTCTCTGGCGTATAGATAAGCTGAAAATGGGCGGACGCCGGCGCGGCGGCGACCAGCGCGGCGAGGCCGACGACGGCGCTCATCAGACGGATGGTCATGAATGGTCTTCCCCTGTGATCGACTCCAGGCCCTACCCGGCCCGGACAATGCGGAATCGAACAACGGGGAAATCGTCTGGCGAGCATGGGACTCCGGGCAAGACGATGGCGGCGGAGGCCCCTGGACGCCCCGACGCTCACCCCGGCGTCCGGTCGAAGCGCCGTTCCGTGGTGCCCACGGTTCGGCGCGTCAACGGCAGGTCTCCTGGCTCGCGGTGTATCGCCTTGGCTTCGCCTTCCCGGACCCGTCGGGTCCAGTGGCCTCATGAAGCAGGCACGCCGCTTACAGTTGCGGGGGCAGCCACGGTTTTGGTCCCTGATGGGTACGCCGCACCGTGTTCCCTTTTTAATCCCTCGCGCTTGGCGCTCGGGAACCATCGACGGGCGAAGTAAAGCGCCGCCGGGACCGTCCTGTCAAGCCGGGCGACAAGCGAAGGCACCGGCCAAGCCACCGGCGATACCGCGGTGCAGCTTATACCAAAGGCCGATACCGTACCCAGGCGCTAGGTCTTACATTGTCGGGGACCGCGATGAAGATCCGCGCCAAGCGGTCCGTCGCGGTGACGACCCGAACCAAGCAAATGCAAAGGGAAGAACGTCATGCTCCAGAAAGCCATCGAGGACCTGTCTTCCACGGTCGCGCTGCGTCCGCGCTACGAGAACTTCATCGGCGGCGACTGGGTCGCTCCGGTGAAGGGGCAGTATTTCAAGAACATCAGCCCGGTGAACGGCCAGCCCATTTGCGAGGTCGCGCGGTCCACCGCCGAGGACATCGAGAAGGCCCTCGACGCGGCGCACGGCGCCAAGGACGCCTGGGGCCGCACGCCGGTCACCGAGCGGGCGTTGATCCTCAACCGCATCGCCGACCGCATGGAGGAAAACCTCCAGGCCCTGGCCATGGTCGAGACCCTGGAC
>CAZFRK010000224.1:0-5814 GCA_964521375.1 uncultured Rhodobacterales bacterium | reverse complement strand
GCTGGAGGTCAACCGGCTGGTCGAGCGGACGACGCTGTGGGTGCTGCGCCACGCCCCCCGCCCGCTGGACGTCTCGGGTCTGGCCGCCGCCTTCGCCGAGGGGCGGCTGGCGCTGGGCGGCTGCCTGGAAGGGGTCTGCCCGGTCGATCTGCGCGACGACATCACCACCCGCCGCCAGACCTACCTGGACGCCGGCGTGCCCGAGGATCTGGCGACCCAGGTGGCCCAGGTCATCGTCCTGGCCTCCATCCCCGACGTGGTCCGCCTGGCCCAGGAGCTGGAGGTGGAGATCTCCGTCGCCGCCCAGCACTATTTCGCCGTCGGCTCGCGCTTCTCCCTCGGCTGGCTGCGCGCCGCCGCCGAACGGCTCATCCAGGGTGGCACCCACTGGCAGAAGCTGGCGGTGGCCGCCGTCATCGACGAGCTTTACGCCGACCAGCGGGCGATCACCGCCCAGGTGCTGCGCACCGCCGGGCTCCAGGACGATCCGACGGTGGCGGTGGAAACCTGGGCGGCGACCTGCCGCGCCGCCGTCGAACGGGCCGAGGGGCTGGTCCAGGAAATGCGGGCGACCGGCAACATGGACCTCGCCATGCTGACCGTGGCCTCGCGTCAGTTCGGAACGCTGAAGGGGTAGGCGGCGAGACCGGGTCCGCCGGTTCGGCGGCTCCCGGCCGCCCGCCGTCACGCGGGCGCCGGGGCGCCGGGGACCCTTTCCGCTTGCCCATATCCCTTGTGGGCATTACCTGAGTCTTTCCGCTTCATCCGAAGTCAGACCCCCTTTCAAGAGGATCACCGATGGCCGAGGCCGCCGACAATCAGACGCTGCTCGAGGATCTCATCAAGGCCGCCCGCAAGGCCGGGGCCGACGCCGCCGACGCCATGCTGATGGACGGCACGTCACTGTCCGTCGCCTGCCGCATGGGCGAGTTGGAGACCCTGGAGCGGTCCGAGGGCGGCGACATCGGCCTGCGCGTCTTCCGCGGCAAGCGGTCGGCCATCGTTTCCTCCGCCGACCGTCGCAAGGACGCCCTAAACGATCTGGTGGAGCGTGCCGTCGCCATGGCCCGCAGGGTGCCCGAAGATCCCTACAGCGGCCTCGCCGACCCCGATCAGTTGGCGACGGCGCCGGTTTCCATCGACCAATGCGACGAGTCCACCCATACGGTCGAAGAGCTGATCGCCGTCGCCAAGGCGACCGAGGACGCCGCCCGCGCCGTGCCCGGCGTGACCAATTCGGAAGGGGCCGAAGCCTCCTGGTCGCGCATGCAGGTGGTGGTCGCCGGGTCCAACGGCTTCAATCACGCTTATTCCAAGTCGTCGTCGTCCTTCTCCATCGCCGTGCTGGCCGGGTCCACCGACGGCGGCGGCATGGAGCGCGACTGGGACTATTCCGCCGCCGTCTATTGGGACGACCTGCGCGCCGCCGAGGAGGTGGGCCGCACCGCCGCCGATCGCGCGGTGCGTCGCCTGGGCGCCCGCCGGGTCAAGTCGGCCAAGGTGCCGGTGGTCTTCGACCAGCGCGTGGCGCGCGGCCTTCTGGGGCATTTCCTGGGGGCCATCAACGGCGCCTCGGTGGCGCGCGGCACCACCTTCCTGAAGGACGCCATGGGGACCGAGGTCTTCGCCCCCACCATCACCATCATCGAGGATCCGCACCGGGCGCGCGGCATGCGATCCCGCCCCGTCGACGCCGAAGGGTTGCCGACCGTGCGGCGGTCCATCATCGAAGACGGCCGCCTGACCACCTGGCTTCTGGATCTGCGCTCGGCCCGCCAGCTAAGACTGGCGCCGACCGGCCACGCCGTGCGCGGCACCTCCTCGCCGCCGGGGGCGGCTCCGGCCAACATCTGGATGGAAGCCGGGACCATCTCCCGCGACCGGATGATCAAGGACATCGACCAGGGCCTTCTGGTCACCGACCTGTTCGGCCAGGGCATCAACGGCGTGACCGGCGACTATTCGCGCGGCTGCGCCGGGTTCTGGATCGAAAACGGCGAAATCGCCTTCCCGGTCAGCGAAATGACCATCGCCGGGAACCTGAAGGAGATGTTCCGAAACATCACCCCGGCGGACGACCTGGACCTGATCCACGGCACCGACGCTCCGACGGTCCGCGTCGACGGCCTGACCGTGGCCGGCGGCGGCTGACGACCGTCCTCGATCAAGGCGGTTTCCAACGAAGAATGGCCGGGTAAGACCCGGCCATTTCTGTATCCGCGGCGTGGTGCTCGCGACTCTGGCGACAACCAAGGCCCTGGGGGCTTGTCAGTGCGCGTCCGCCCAGGTGTCGGCGATGCCGGTTTCCACCGTCAGGGGCACGTCCAGGGTGGCCGCGCCCTCCATGATCTCCTTGACCAGGGCGGCGGTCTTCTCGGCCTCGTCCCTGGGCACCTCGAAGACCAGTTCGTCGTGCACCTGAAGCAGCATGCGGGCCTTCAGACCGGCGTCGGCCAGGGCCGGGGGCAGGGCGATCATGGCGCGCTTCAGGATGTCGGCGGCGCCGCCCTGGATGGGGGCGTTGATGGCCGCCCGCTCGGCGAAGGCGCGCAGGTTGGGATTCTTTTCCCGAATGCCCGGCGTGAAGCATTTGCGCCCCAGCGCCGTGCGCACGAAGCCGTGGGCGCGGGCCTCTTCCTTGGTCCGCTCCATATAGTCGCGGATTTCGGGGAAGCGGTCGAAATAGGCGGTGATGAAGCCCTGCGCCTCGCCGCGCGGAATGCTCAACTGGCGCGACAGGCCGAAGGCCGAGATGCCGTAGATGATGCCGAAGTTGATGGCCTTGGCGCGGCGGCGGATCATGGGGTCCATGCCGTCCACCGGCACGCCGAAGACCTGACTGGCGGTGATGGCGTGGATGTCCTGGCCGTCGATGAAGGCTTCGCGCAGGGCCTTGATGCCCGCCACATGGGCGACCAGCCGCAATTCGATCTGCGAATAGTCCGCCGACAGCAGGACATGGCCGGGCTCGGCGATGAAGGCCTGACGGATCTTGCGGCCCTCTTCGGTGCGCACGGGGATGTTCTGAAGATTGGGGTCGCTGGATGACAGCCGCCCGGTCGAGGTGATGGTCTGGGCGAAGGTGGTGTGGACGCGTCCGGCGTCGTCCAGGTCCTTCACCAGGGCGTCGGTATAGGTGGATTTCAGCTTCTGGACGGAGCGCCATTCCAGCACGCGGGCGGCTAGGTCGTGACCTTGGGCGGCCAGATCCTCCAGCACCTCGGCGGAGGTGGTGTACTGCCCCGACTTGGACTTCTTGCCGCCGGGCAGGCTCATCTTGTCGAAGAGGATCTCGCCCAATTGCTTGGGGCTGCCGACGTTGAACTCCTCGCCCGCCAGCTCATGGCAGGCCTTTTCGTGCTCGGCCATGCGGGCGGCGAAGTCCTGGGACAGCTCCTTCAGCTTGAAGGCGTCGACCTTGATGCCTTCGCCCTCCATGGTGAAGAGCAGCGGCACCAGCGGACGGTCCAGGGTCTCGTAGACCGTGACCATGCGCTCCGCCATCAGGCGCTCGCGGAAGAGGGCGTGCAGGCGCAGCGTGATGTCGGCGTCCTCGGCGGCGTAGGTCAGGGCCTTGTCCAGCGGCACCTTGTCGAAGGTGATGGCCGACTTGCCGGTCCCGCAGAGGGATTTGTAGGTGATGCAGTCATGATCCAGGTGAAGCTGGGCCAGTTCGTCCATGCCGTGGCCGTGGCTGGCGCCGTCGAGCACGTAGCTGAGGACCATGGTGTCGTCGAGCGGCGTGATCTCCACGCCTTCCTTGGCGAAGACATGCAGGTCGAACTTGATGTTGTGGCCGACCTTCAGGGTGCCCGGATCGCGCAGCATGGGGCGCAGGATGTCCATGGCCTCGGCCACGGGGATCTGCTTGGGTGCTTCGCCGCCGCCGCCCAGAAGGTCGCCGTCCCCCGCCGGGTCCACATGGCGCAGCGGCACGTAGCAGGCCCGCCCCGGCGCCAGGGCCAGCGACAGGCCGACCATGGTTCCGGTGCGCGGATTGAGGCTGTCTGTTTCCGTATCCACCGCCACGCGACCGACGCGCATGGCCTCGTCGGCCCAACGACGCAGGGCGTCGGCGTCCTGGACCAGTTCGTAATCGACGCTGTCGGGCGCCGCGGCGGCGGCGCTGGCCGTCCCGGCGTCCGGCGCGATGCCCATGCGGCCGTGGACCTGGCTGGCCAGACGGCGGAATTCCATCTCGGTCAGGAAGTCGATCAGCCTTTGCGGATCGGGGTCGCGGACGGCGAAGGACTCGACCGTTTCCTCGACCGGCACGTCGCCGTCCAACTGGACCAGCTTTTTGGAGATCAGCGCCAGATCGCGATACTCCTCCAGGTTCTGGCGGCGCTTGGGCTGCTTGATCTCGGCGGTATGGTCCAGCAGGTTTTCCAGGGTGCCGTACTGCTCGATCAACTGGGCGGCGGTCTTGACGCCGATCCCCGGAACCCCCGGCACGTTGTCGACGCTGTCGCCGCACAGCGCCTGGACATCGACCACCTGTTCCGGCGGCACGCCGAACTTCTCGATCACCTCGTCCCGCCCGATGGAGCGGTTCTTCATGGCGTCCCACAGGGCGACATGGCCGTTGACCAGCTGCATCAGGTCCTTGTCGGAGGAGACGATGGTCACTTCGTAGCCCTGCGCCTCGGCCTGCTTGGCGTAGGTGGCGATCAGGTCGTCTGCCTCGTAGTTCTCGCGCTCGATGCAGGGCAGGTTCATGGCCCGCACGGCGTCGCGGATCAACGCGAACTGCGGCACCAGATCCTCCGGCGGTGGCGGGCGCTGGGCCTTGTAGTCGGGGTAGATGTCGGAGCGGAAGGTCTTGCGCGCCGTGTCGAAGATCACCGCCACATGGCTGGCGTCCGTCTCGTTGAGGAGCTTCAGCAGCATGGAGGTGAAGCCCTGGACGGCGTTGACGGGGGTGCCGTCGGAGCGCGTCATGGGCGGCAGCGCGTGGTAGGCGCGGAAGATGAAGCCGGAGCCGTCGACCAGAAAGAGGTGTTTCATCGTTCTAGGGGCTCCTCGAACGCCGAACGCGCGCGGACGCGCGCTCGGCTTACGCTTCGCTATCGCTTGGATACCGCCGCATCTTGCCGTCCGCCCGCTTGGCGTTGGGCGGATCCCGCGGAAACGACGTCCCTGTCTTCGCGGGCCTTAGTGGCCGCCGGACAGGTCGGCGCCGTCCTTCAGCTTGAAGGTCTTGGAGCAATACGGGCAGACGACGCTGCCTTCATCCGGGTCGATGTGCAGGAACACCTTCGGATGGCCCAGCGCCGGAGTGCCGCCGTCGCAGGCGACGGTCAGGCTTTCGACCTCGACCGTGTCGGGCAGCTTGGCGGCGGGGGCGCCGTCCTTGAATTCGGGGGTCCGGGTGGCGGTGGTGCTCATGGTGCCCTATCTCCTGGTCATGTTGACCCTGTGTTTCCGCGGATGATACCCAGAAGCGCCGGGCGATCAATCACTGTCTCCGACCGGCGCCGCCGGTCCCTTCCAGCCAAGAGCCATTTTCGCCATGACCCAAGACGCGCCGCTTCCCGACAACGCCATTGAAATCTGCGGGTTGCGGAAGACCTACGCCTCACGTGGCGGCCAGCCGCCAAAGGACGCGCTGAAGGATGTCGACCTGACGATTCCGCGCGGCAGCTTCTTCGCCCTGCTGGGTCCCAACGGCGCGGGCAAGTCGACCCTGATCAACATCATGGCCGGGCTGGTCATGAAGACGGCGGGCAGCGTGAAGATCTGGGACGCCGACCTGGACGCCGCCGAACGTCAGGCCCGCATGGCCATCGGCATCGTGCCGCAGTAACTGAACCA
>CAZFRK010000223.1:0-5818 GCA_964521375.1 uncultured Rhodobacterales bacterium | reverse complement strand
GGGAAGTCGTGCTGAACACGCTTTGGGTCAGGCCGATGCGGCGCCACTTGCCCTCCAGCGCGGGACTGTCGCTGTTCAGGGCGGCGATTTCCGCCTGGCTGCGCGTGTGGTCCAGTCGCGGCTCGCCGTAGGAGAGATCGAGGATGACGCGCGGGGCCGTCTTTCGCGGCGGACAGAGTTGCTCCGCCGTCGCGGCCATGCCCGCGGTCGGCGCGCCGCACACCATCCCCAGGACCGAGACCGCCGCCAAGGCACCGCCGCGCCATGGTCCTGCCCCGACGACTGTGCTACCAAGGCCTCGAAACAAGGACGAGAGAACAAGACGCATGGTCAAGATCGCCAGTTGGAACGTGAATTCGGTCAACGCCCGCCTGCCCAATGTTCTGGCATGGCTGGAAACCGCGGCGCCGGACATCGTCCTTCTTCAGGAACTGAAGTGCCAGGAAGAGAAGTTCCCGGCCCTTGAATTCCAGGCGCTGGGCTACGATACCGCCGTCGTCGGCCAGAAAAGCTACAACGGCGTGGCCATCTTGTCGAAGCTTCCCTTGACCGAGGTCCGCTCCGCCCTGCCCGGCGACGAGGACGACCCCCAGGCCCGCTGGGTGGAGGCGCTGGCCGGAGACCGCGTTCGGATCGCCTGCCTCTATCTGCCCAACGGCAACCCCGTCGACACCGAGAAGTTTCCCTATAAGCTGCGCTGGATGGAGCGCCTGCGCGCCCGCGCCGCCGACCTTCTGGCGGCCAACGAGATCACGCTGCTCGGCGGTGACTACAACGTCTGCCCGACCGATGACGACGTCCATGACCCGATCGCCTGGCGGGACGACGCCCTGTGCCGCCCGGAAAGCCGGAGCGCCTTCCGCGCCCTTCTGCACCAGGGTTACACCGACGCCTTCCGCGCCCGACATCCGGAAGCCGGACGCTACACCTTCTGGGACTATCAGGCCGGTGCCTGGCAGAAGGACAACGGGCTGCGCATAGACCACCTGCTGCTGTCGCCCCGGGCCGCCGACCGCCTGAGGGACTGCGATGTCGACAAGGAGCCACGGGGACGCGAGAAGGCTTCCGACCACACGCCCATTTGGTGCACGCTGGACATTGACCAGTGATTTCCGTCACTGCGACTTAGGGGCGGATAGGGCATTCTAGAACGATGCCGCCCCGCAGATTGGCACTGTTTCGATGAGCCGCGAGCGCCTGGACCTTCTTCTCAGCTATACGCGCCCCGGCGCGACACGCGACGTGGCGGGCTTGGCCGACGCCGTGTCCGCCATGTGCGCCGACGAAGAGGCTCCCCTGACGGCGCCCGAGGCCGCCATCGCCCACGACATTCTCTGTCGTCTCTATCCCGAGGCGGAGCGCCGGGTGCGCGCCCGTCTGGCCGAGCGCCTGGCCGGACGCTCCGACGTCCCCCACGCGTTGCGCGTCCTGATCGCCAGCGATCACGTCGACATCGCCGGTCCGGCCATTCGCGGCGCCCTGCCGCTCGACGACGACGACCTGATCCGCCTGATCGTCGACCTGGGAAAGGCGCATCAATTGGCGGTCTGCGAGCGCCCCGGCCTGTCGGCCCGCGTGACCGACGTGCTGGTCTATCTGGCCGATCCGGAGATGGCGCTGGCGCTCGCCCGGAACATCACGGCCCGCTTCAGTGGTCATGGCCTGGCCCGCCTGGTCAATGCCTCCCGCACGCAACCGAGCCTCCAGGACCCGCTGCTGCACCGGACCGACCTGCCCGCCGCCCTGGCCCATCAGATGTACGATTGGGTCGGCCAGAGCCTGAAATCCTTCATCCGCGACAGCTTCGGCGAGCAGGTGGCCCGCTCGGTGACGGCGGAGGTGGACGCGGCGGTGGCGACCGCCAGGGCGGAAAGCGACGGCTATCCGGCGTCCTTCGGGGATCTTCTGGTCGCCCTGCGCCGCGTCGACCTGCGGGTGGTGGAGCGCGAATTCATGACTCTGTCAGCCCTCCCCCCGGACGGCGTGAAACGGGTTTTGTTCAACGGCGACGGAAAGGCCCTGGCCGTCGCCTGCCGCGCCTTGGGCGCCGGGCGGTCTCTGTTCGCGGAGATCTTTTCCCGCCTGTTCGGCACCCCTCCCTACGACGCCTTCTCCCAGTCGCGGGAGTTCGTGCGCGTCATGACCTTCTTCGACCAATTGCCGGTCCCCGAGGCCAACGGCATTCTTGCCCGCTGGCGGTGCCGACCGGAAACGATCTGGGGCGACCCCGGACGGTTCAACGGCGCCTGGGAAATGCGGCGGCGCATGGGATAATATACCTTATTCAAAGAACCACTTTACCGCCGGTTCTTCACAAATTGGATTAACTTTTCTCAGGCCAAAAAGAGGAACGGCAGGCGCTCCGACGCGCCCCAGGCGTCCTGCCCCACCACGGTTCCGGGCGCCGCCTCCCGCCGCGCCGCAGGGAGGATCCGGGCGATCCGGTCGTCGGCGATGACCCACCGTTCGGGCAATCCAATTTCGTCGACGCGGGGGCAGATCTCTTCGAACACATGCCGGTAGAGGCCCGACATCATGTCGTAGCGGGCCGACATCAGCATATTGACCGCGTTCTTGACCGCCGCCACATGGCCATCCTCCCGCATATGAAGCGCCGTCGCCGCCATCACCGAGACGGCGTGAAGGACGTCGTATTTCACATGGGCGATCAGAATGTCGAGATCGTGGGCGGTCAGATCCAGGCGCGACGCCGCCGCGTGGCGGATCAGCCCCCCCAGCAACAGCGAGAAGAACTCGGGAACGCCCCACTCCATGCCGAGGCCGACGGACGCCAGGGCTTCCAGCGGGGTGAAGGCGGGATGTCCGGCCACCAAACGCTGCGTCAGGACGTTGTCCGCCACCTCCGGAAGCAACGGGACATCTTGTTCCGAAAGCGGAATGTCCAAGGCCGAGAGCAGACGCCGATAGAGGGTGATGTGGGTGGTCGAGCGGAACAACCGCTCAAGCGTCGGATAGTCGTCCAGCCCGCTGGCGCCGACTCCGTACTCATCGGCCACCAGTTGGGCCAGAACGACCTGGGTCAGCTCGGAGACGGGCTGCGCGGCGGCTCCGTAGGGAAACCCTTCCAGGCCGTGAAACCGCCCGATCGCCAGGGCGACGCATTGCCGCGTGTTCTTCACCTGATTGAAATAGGCCAACAGGAACCGCCGGACCTGACCATCGGTCAGGGGGCCGGTGAAAACGCGCAGGAAAAAGGGATGCCGCCAGACCGGATGCGCCATGACATGCTCATGCAGGTCCTGGAACAGGTCGGACAGGCCGCCCGGCTTGAAGATCAGCGCGGCGCCAAATCCACCGTCGGCGCCGGACACTTCGCGCAGGGTTTCGAAAAGACCGCGCAGCGGGGCGTCCGACCGTTCCAGGTCGGCGATGACGGCGCCGAAGTCCCGCGTCTGGCTCGCCTTGAAGCGGTCCAAAATATCTTCGGGCGAAAGGTCCAGCAGGTCCGGGATGTGGTGAACGGCGGGGGAAAGCCGCCAGCCGTCGGGCGTCTCCGTCAGAAGATCCGTCAACGGCCCCGTCACCATATTCGCGTCTCCCGTCCGATCAGCGCGCCCCACCGAGCAGCTTGGCGGCGGTTTCCATGAACCCGCGCGCGGTGATGGGCTTCTCGAGGAAGTCGTCGACCCCCACCGTCAGCGCGCGGTCGCGCACCTCGTCGCTGCTGTAGCCCGACATCATGATGATCTTCGCCGATGCCCCCTGGCGCAAGGCCTCGGCGACGAACTCCAGCCCGTCCATGCCGTCCATCCGCCAGTCGCACAGGATGAGATCGACCGGATCGGACAGCTTTTCCAGCCCTTCCGGTCCGCTGGAGGCCAACCGGATATCGCGCACTCCAAGACTCTTGAGGATGGTCTGGATAATGAGTTGGAAGTTCCGGTTGTCCTCGACCACCAGAACCCGCAAGGCCGACCAGTTCAGGGGGCGGGGCTGTTCCGGTTCCACCGAGGTGTCTTCGCCGAAGCGCATCTTTTCGGCGGCCTCGATGGCCTCCGGATGGGCGGCGCAGACGGCGCGGTAGTTCATGTCCTGCTTCAGGATATGATCGACCAGCCAGGATTTGAGAAAGCTCAGGATGTCCTTCGCCTGAACGCTTTCGGGGGCCTGATGATAGCGGGCACGGATGCTCTCCACCTGTCCCGCCAAGTTTTCGTGCAGACGACGGTGGTCGTCCAGGCCCGGATAGCCCGCGACTTCCTGCAGCTTTTCCTCGCGCGCGAAATGGTAGGCCGTATACTCGGTCAGAGAATTGAGAACGCTACCGAGAACGGCGCGTTCTTCCCGGTCACCAATGGTTTCCTGAACCTGATTCAACAGGCTGACCAACACCTTGTGGTCTCGGTCCACCGGCGCGATGCCGGTCTCCAGATCCGCAGTCCAGTCTATATAGGCCACGGGTCCCCCTATCGCCGAAGTGTCGTACAGACAAAACCTACGTCGCATGTGCGGTTTTTTGGCGGGACCTTCGCACGTCTTAAGACAAACGTCCACGTCCCGCCGAAAGAATCCCTAGTCTTCGACCAACGAGACATCCCGCACCGCGCCGTAGGCCGCCGAGGTCGTCATCGCGGCGTAGGCCCGCAGGGCGGAGGACACCTGGCGTTGGCGGTTCACCGGGCGCCAAGCCTTGCCGCCCTTGGCCTCCATGGCTTCGCGGCGCCGCGCCAGTTCGGCGTCGTCAAGCTTGACATCGATGGCGCGGTTGGGGATGTCGATTTCGATCACGTCCCCGGATTCGATGAGGCCGATGGCGCCCCCTTGCGCCGCTTCCGGCGAAACGTGGCCGATCGACAGACCCGAGGTGCCGCCGGAGAACCGACCGTCGGTGATGAGGGCGCACTGCTTGCCCAGGCCGATGGACTTCAGGTAACTGGTCGGATAGAGCATTTCCTGCATGCCCGGCCCACCGCGCGGCCCTTCGTAGCGGACGATGACCACGTCCCCGGCCTTCACCTCGCCACCCAGGATCTTGGCCGTCGCCTCTTCCTGGCTTTCGCAGATGACGGCGGGGCCGGAGAACTTGAGGATGCTGGAATCGACACCGGCGGTCTTCACGATGCAGCCGTCCAGAGCGATGTTGCCGAACAGAACGGCCAGACCGCCGTCCTTCGACCAGGCATGGGCGACGTCGCGGATGACTCCGGCGGCGCGATCCAGGTCCAGGCTGTCCCATCGACGCGCCTGGGAGAACGCCTCGGTGGTGCGGACACCGCCGGGACCGGCCTTGTAGAAGGTCTTCACGGCCTCCGTCGCCGCTCCGGCGACGTCCCAGGCATCGACGGCCTCACCCAGGGTCGGCGCGTGGACGCAGGGCACGGCGCCGTTGAACAGGCCGCCGCGCTTGAGTTCGGCCAGGATGCCCATGATGCCGCCCGCGCGGTGGACGTCCTCGACGTGGACGTTCTCGATCGCCGGGGCCACCTTGCACAGGTTCGGAACCTTGCGCGACAGACGGTCGATGTCGGCCATCTTGAAATCGACGCCCGCTTCCTGGGCGGCGGCCAGCAGATGGAGCACCGTGTTGGTCGACCCCCCCATGGCGATATCCAGCGCCATGGCGTTCTCGAAGGCCTCGAAGGTGGCGATGGAGCGCGGCAGGACGCTCACGTCCTCCTGTTCGTAATACCGCTGGCAGAGGTCGACGACGCGGCGCCCGGCCTCCAGGAACAGCTCCTTGCGGTCGGCGTGCGTGGCGACCAGGGTGCCGTTGCCCGGCAGGGAAAGCCCCAGGGCCTCGGTCAGGCAGTTCATGGAATTGGCGGTGAACATGCCCGAGCAGGAGCCGCAGGTCGGG